>CAIRND010000357.1 GCA_903879825.1 uncultured Geobacteraceae bacterium | reverse complement strand
TTTTAATCACTCGATTCTTGACCACCACCACCAGGCAGAAGCATTTGATTCAGGACAATAAGCTACGCAAAAACATTGAAACAGTACTCGCTACATATTCAACGGATGGACAAAGAGAAAATTTTAAGTTACTTTTCAGCTCCCCCCTGCCGCTGCGAAACTTACTGTTTTTTTGAGGAATAATTGACATCAGTCAGAGGAGGCACTTTATGATACTCGCAATTAAAAAATTTCAGAAAAGTATTGTCCTGGTTCTCGTTGCGTTGATGGCTGTAGTGCTGTTTCTCAGCACCATTGAGCTCGCCTGGATAATTATCAAAGACATCATGACGCCACCAATTTTATTGTTGGAAATTGACGAGTTGCTGGAACTATTCGGTCTCTTCATGCTTGTGCTGATTGGCATTGAACTTTTGGACACCATCGCCAAAACATATATGAATGAATCGGCCAATCATGCACAGATAGTCATGTCCGTTGCAATTATTGCGATTGCCCGAAAAGTGATTATTCTTGATGTAAAGGATTTGTCAGGCTTAGCCCTGATAGGAATTGCCGCAATTATTCTGGCCCTCTCCATCGGTTACTATCTGATCAAAACAAAGGATGCCACGGTGAAAGAGAGCACACAAGATCCCTTATAATGGCACGTTGGCGACAAAAACCTGTCTGCACTGTATGAAATCAAAACAGGAGGAGTATGAAAATGACGGAAGAAATAATAGTAACACTTGATGGCGGGCGAAAAGTGACCGCCCATCTGAATAACGGCAGACAGGTGACAACCGATCAACCTGTTGCTGAAGGAGGTACTGAAACGGCACCAACTCCGTTCGACTTTTTTCTGGCGTCGCTGGCAACATGTGCCGGTGTATATGTGACTGATTTCTGCAGCCACCGTAACATCCCCACTGATGCAATAACGTTGACACAATCGGCCGAATTCACCGTGGACGACAAAGGGAAACATGTATTATCTGCAGTGTCATTGCGGATACATCTCCCGAACGACTTCCCGGAAAAATACCGTGAGGCTATAGTTCGAGTAGCAGAACTCTGTGCCGTCAAAAAAGCTATTTTGCATCCGCCACAGTTTTCTGTTGAGTTGGGTTGAGCCCGACGACTGAACTGGCAAACGAGAAATATCACCGCAGGTGTAACAGAGATGTAATCCTAAATATACGGCAATTCAATACCGCAGAGAAACGCCCGGAAGTTCTCGTTTCTCTGCGTTTCAAATGTTTCTTAAGGGCGATGGCGCAATCGAACCCCAGCATTTCCTATCACCGCAAACATTCCCTGGCCGATCCCTGTAAATAATCAAAAACCTCTTCACGCGAGGTGATAAAACGCGGCATCTGATTGAGCAGATCTTCCAGCAGATTTAGCACCTCACCATCCTCACTCCCCAGTTGATTCATGACGGCTGACATCATCGGCAGGATCTCGTACAGGTCATCGCGGTTGAACGGCGCAGGATCGGGCAGACCGGAAAATTTCGGTTCGTTCCGGTGAGCAATGTCCCGGGGATATTTAAATTTGAAATCCGATGCTCTGACGATGATCATGACCGTCCTCCCTCAATAGAATCAATGCCCGCCGCACCCACTTCCACAGCCACCGCCGCAGCCCTGTTTCACAATATCTGCCGCTTTTGGCTTGTCACACAGCTGCAGTGAAGCGCGATCAACATACCAGACATCATCCACTGTTTTTCCCTGCAGCTCGTTTTTTTTGAGCATCATCAGCACCCGCATTTCGGTTGTTTCCAGCAGCAGCGCCGCTTCGGCAATAGGTACAAAACTCGTTCCTGTTTCACACATAATACGCTCCTTTTATCAGGCTGCCTTCGGCAGCATTTCGTCACCACAATAAATGGCCAATAGTTCACCGTTTGTCAGATCCCGCTTGCGCCTGCACGACATGGCCCGTGTCTGTTCCAACAGCGGGTCAGCCTGTTTCCGGCTGACGGCAATCCCCATACCGCGATAGCGTTCAATCAAGCCGCCAGTGCCGGAATGTTTGCCAATGACAATGCTGCGCGTCAGACCCACTTCGGCCGGGTCAAACCCCTCATAGTTATGGGGATCTTTTATGACACCATCGGCATGCAGCCCCGATTCATGGGCAAAGACCCGTTCACCGACCACCGGCTTGGAAACCGACAGCGGTCGGTGGGATGCCTTGGCGACAAAAAGCGACATCTCACGGAATCGGTGGGTTTCGATACCGGTTTCAACGCCACAGGCATGCTTTAGGCCCATGACAACCTCTTCAAGAGCCGCATTACCGGCACGCTCGCCAAGGCCGTTAATGGTGGTGTTGACAAATTTCGCCCCGGCGCGGATACCGGCAATAGCGTTGGCAGTCGCCATACCAAGATCATTATGGGTATGGACCTCAATATCAATCTCGGGAACGGCTTTCCGTAAAAACGATACTTTATCGAACATGGTGAAGGGGTCCATAATGCCGAGCGTATCGCAGAAGCGAAAGCGATCACCCCCCAGAGAGCGGGTTATCTCCATCAACTCCACCAAAAAGGCCATATCGGCCCGACTGGCATCTTCACCGCCAACCGAAACGTAGAGGTTATGCTGCTTGGCAAAACCGAGTGCAACTTTCAACTGTTCCCTGACCGCTTCCCGATCTTTACGCAGCTTATGAAAAATCATCTGATCGGAAACAGAAAGCGAAATGTCTACCGCCTGCACACCACAGGCAATACTTGCCTTAATTTCAGGCACCAGCGCTCTGTTCCATGTGATCAGGCGGGCATTCAGACCAAGGTCAACCAGAGTACGGATACTCGCCTGCTCTTCAACTCCCATGGCGGGAATACCGCATTCGATCTCGCCGACTCCGATGGAATCAAGCATGCGGGCGATTGCAATTTTTTCACGCTTGGAGAAAACCACTCCAGCGGTCTGTTCGCCATCGCGCAGGGTGGTGTCATCGATAATAATTTCGTGATTTATGTTCATGATCACCTCCCGTTGTTTATTGTTCCTAGCCGCAACTCCCCATGGTAGCCAACCCATAGATAAGTTCCGGGCGATATTCCGGCTTGACCCCCGCATACATCAGACAATTGCTGCCGGCTATCCTCATCTTTTTACGGGTGTAAAGGAGCTCCGCTGCACGGTTTGATTCAGGCGCATCCAGTAGAATTTTAGTACCGGAAGCGATGTTCACTGACGCATCGTCAAACAGTCTCTCTGCGGAGCGGTCATTAGTCGCTGAAAATGGCCCGAACTGCACGGCCGCCCCACACGGTTGCTGGGTCAGGAAGCCCGATTCATTACGCTGCACCACCCCGCGACCTGCCGTCACACGGAGTAATGCTTCCCGGACATCACCCCAGGCCTGACAGTCAATATCATGCATAATGGCTGTCACTCCGGCGTATCCTGCCGCCACTTCATGCGCTCCGTCCC
>CAIRND010000356.1 GCA_903879825.1 uncultured Geobacteraceae bacterium | reverse complement strand
TTGCCTGCCATGACGACACAACAGCCGCGCACCCCAAACTCGGCGATAATCTCTTCAACACAGCTTTGGCCGGCATTTTCCATCAAAAGGAGACTCGGTATGCCATACGTTTCGATGGCAGCTTTGTCCACATTTTGCATTATCTGTGCGGTGATTACTTTCATTTCGACTCCAAAACCACCATCGCCACAGCATTACCGCCATCGTGAGAAATTGAAAGAAATGCGGTACCAAGACCCCGTTCCTGAAACAGTTGTTGTGCTTTTCCTGTTAGATATAACTCGGGCTTGCCGAGCGGATCATTAACAATTTCAACATCGTGCCAGGATATACCGTCACGCAGACCGGTACCCAGTGCTTTGAGAAAAGCCTCCTTGGCAGCAAACCGCGCCGCATAGCAGGACCCTGACTCTTTGCGCGACTGGCAGACCGCACGCTCACGCTCGGTAAAGAGGCGGTCAATCAAAGCGGTATTTTTTTCTGCCACAAAGCGCTGAAAGCGGGCAATCTCCGCTATGTCAACACCGATGCCGAGAATCATGCGTATTTAAGGAGTTCAACCATATCGCGCACAGCCCGATCCAGCCCGACCAGCATGGCGCGGGCGATGATGGAGTGGCCAATGTTATACTCCTCAATGCCTCCCAACGCGGTAATCGCCTTGATATTGACATAATTCAGACCGTGACCGGCATTCACGCCCATTCCCACTTTGCGTGCCAGCTTGATTGCCGTGTCGATATTCTCAAGTTCATGCTGCTGTTCCGCCCACGTGACCGCTTCTGCATACGCGCCGGTATGGATCTCGATGTAATCGGTATCTGTTTTTTTGGCCGCCTTGATCTGCTCCTGATTGGGGTCAACAAACAAACTGACGATTATACCGCCATCTTTCAAGCGCTTAACCGTGTCTGTAATCTGTTTTGCGTTAACAATGACATCAAGGCCACCTTCGGTCGTCAGCTCCTGCCGCTTTTCCGGCACCAACGTCACCTGTTCCGGCTTGACGGAGAGCGCTAACCGAACCATTTCCTGAGTTGCCGCCATTTCCAGGTTAAGTTTACTCTTCACCGTACGCCGCAATATTTCCAGATCACGATCCTGAATGTGGCGTCGATCTTCGCGCAGATGGATGGTAATCCCCTCTGCCCCGGCCATCTCGCCAATAGCTGCTGCCGTCACAGGATCCGGTTCCGTACCGCCACGCGCCTGACGCACGGTTGCTATATGGTCTACATTAAGTCCGAGTTTCGCCATTACTTCTCTCCGATATGTTTTTTCACCAAATCGCAAATTTCGTTTGCCCATGCGTTAATTTCGTATTTGTCCTGACCTTCGATCATAACCCTCAGAAGCGGCTCAGTCCCAGAATAACGGATCAATACCCGCCCCTCATTACCGAGTTTCAGCTCCACCTCCTGAACTTTTGCGGCGATCTCAGGGATTGTCATGATATCCTTACGTTCCCGGACCCGCGTGTTCACCAGAACCTGGGGCAGTGCAATCATAAGTTCTGCCAGTTCGGAAAGCGGCTTCTGCTGCCGGCGCATGACAGCCAGTAACTGCAACGCAGAAAGGATGCCGTCGCCAGTCGTACTGGAATCAAGAAAAATCATATGGCCAGATTGTTCCCCACCCAGATTATACCCGCCTTTACGCATCTCTTCCACAACATAGCGGTCACCCACGGCAGTTTTAATTATCTTGCCGCCGGCTTTTCTGATCGCTATATCAAGACCCATATTGCTCATAACCGTGGCGACGAGAGTTTTCTTTTTCAGCACTTTTCTCTTAAGCATATCGGTGGCACAGATAGCCATGATGTGGTCACCGTCAACCTCATTGCCAAACTCGTCACAGACAATCACCCGATCGGCATCGCCGTCGAGGGCAATACCGATATCAGCCTGATGAACCTTAACCGCTTCACGTATGACAGAGGGGCATGTTGAGCCACATTCGGCATTGATGTTTGTTCCATTCGGCTTAACCCCATATGTAATGACCTCTGCACCCAACTCTTCAAAGACGGCTGGAGCGACCTTATATGCAGCGCCATTGGCGCAGTCCAGTACAATCCTGAGGCCGGAAAGATCCATCTCTGCCGGGAAGGTGTTTTTAAGAAAAACGATGTATCGTCCCGCGGCATCATCGATGCGGAACGCCTTGCCGACTTCGGTAGCGGTGGGGCGCAGTGTATCTATATGATTAGTCTCAATCAACTTTTCAATTTTCAGCTCCAATTCGTCCGGCAGTTTAAAACCGTCAGCAGAGAAGAACTTTATCCCGTTATCCTGAAAGGCATTGTGCGAAGCAGAGATAACCACCCCGGCATCGGCCCGCATTGATGAAGTGATATTAGCGATACCGGGGGTTGGCAACGGCCCCACCAGCAAAACGTCTACGCCCATAGAGCAGATACCGGCAACCAGCGCATTTTCCAGCATATATCCGGAAAGACGGGTATCTTTGCCAATCACGATACGGTGGCGGCGTTTTCTTCCCCCTTTAAAGATATATGCAGCTGCACGGCCGAGCTGCATAGCCATCTCGATGGTCATGGGATGAACATTAGCAACACCACGGACGCCGTCAGTTCCAAATAATTTTTTCATCGTATTTTCTCCTCTACTGAAATCAGTGTTCCGGTGTCGCTGTTACTCTTGGTGCGCGTCGCCCTTCAATCGCCTTGCGTGAAAGACGGCGAATTTCAGC
>CAIRND010000355.1 GCA_903879825.1 uncultured Geobacteraceae bacterium | reverse complement strand
ATTTTTCAGTCTGATAACACCCTTCCAGAACAGCTCCACACCGGCAGAGCGCATCACGGCGCAGCGTCCATAATTAGCCCGATAATAGCGGAATTCACTCTGCACGCGCAGATAGGTCAGTTGGCGGCCCGCTTTGGTGACCGCGCCTGTTGATTCGGAGCTTTGGCCCCCCAGATGGATACATTTTGCGTGGGGATAAAACACCACCGGCCAGCCGGCCCGGGCCGAGAGTCGGCACAGCTCGATCTCTTCGAAATAAAGGAAGTAGCGCTTTTCGTTGAGCAGGCCGACGGCGTCGAATACCTCGCGTCGCACCAGAAAAAAGGCACCCGGCACCCAGCCGACTATTTTTTCAGTCGAATGATCCCACCAGCTGTAATCCGGCCCGCCGAGGGTTGGTGACGTGCGGAATTTGTTGGCAATCCCGGAAATCACCAGAAACTTGGTCCAGGGGGAGGGCAGCATGCGCGCCGATGGCTGCAGCGCACCGTCAAGCCCCACCAGTTTGACGCCGAGAATACCCCAATTCGGGTGTTCTTCCATGGCTTTCAGCGTGGTGAAGAGGGTGTCCGGAAAGAGATACGCATCGGAGTTAAGCAACAACAGAAACCGGCCGCTCGCCTCCCGGATGCCGACATTGTTGCCACCGGCGAAACCCAGATTTTTGTCCGTGCAGAGCAGCTGGACCTGCGGGAATTCCGCAGCCACCATAGCGGCCGAATCGTCGCGGGAGGCATTGTCGACAACGATGACCTCCATATCGAGGCCTGCACCATACTCAAACACCCGTTTCAGACATTCGCGGGTAATATCGCGAGTATTGAAACTGACTATTATGACGGAGAGAAGTCTGGTTACCGTTTTCATGGGTAGAGTCCTGGCGGCGGTTCGGGTATCCGTTCCAGCCGTGTGCCGATTTTCAATTTTTCAAACTGCCAGGCGTGCAGGGATTCTCTGAAACCAGGTTCTTCATAGCGCGTCATCCCCTCCAGCATGGCTCTGAAATAACCGTAGATGATGCCGAAACCACCGATAATGAACGGCTCTTCCGCCATGCGGTAGACCCCCATCGGGATGATGTATAACGGGTGGGTGCCCATGAAATATTGCCCCCGCCCCCATCTCATGCGGCCATGCCAGATGCCTTGATGCGAGGAGCCCATCAGGCGTTTGTGAATAATATCCAGTTTCGGATTACGTATGCTGCGGGTTCGCCACCCGGTGATTCGGGCTTTGTGGTAGGCAATGCCGTCCCAGTGTACCTGACGGACGAAACCGCCGATCGCCTCAAAGCATTCACGGCGGTAGAAATTAACCATTCCGGCCACCATTTCATCACTGGTACGCTCTTCCACAAGCGCGCCCTCAACCTCGATAAAGTGCTTGCCGCTGGCCGAGCCGAGCGCGGGGTCTTTTTCAAAATACTCCACCAGTGTGGAGAAATAGTCCGGGCCGATTTCAATATCGCCATCCATTTTGCAGATGTAATCATATTCTTTCGTGATGATCTGGTCATAGCCGAAATAATACGCTTCCACCACTCCCGGTCCCACGGCGCGTACCCCGCGATCCTGGCGTTTGACGACCCGAATCCAGGGATAGAGCTGCGCTGCCCGTTCGGCGATGGCAAAGGTGTCATCTTTTGAACCATCATCCACGATGAGCCATTCAACCGGTTTCAGTTTCTGGGCAACGAGACAGTCGATAGTCCCCTGGAGGAATTCCGCTTCGTCCCGTACCGGGGCAACAATGACGATGCGCCGTTTTTCAGTTTCTCTCACTCGTTCCTCCCTGGTTGAAGCCGTTGTTCTAAATACTGAAACTCATTGCCACAAAAAGGCACAAAAGGCACAAAAAACAACATGGTACGTTGAATGAACATTTAACCTGTGTGGTGATTGTGTTGCAACTCATAACTCACCGGTATTCTTTGCGCTTTTTGCGTTTTTTTGTGGCTAAATGTTTTTTCAGGAATTATGTCAGTGATGCAAATAATCGGGCAAGCCGGTCTATGTTCAGTTCCTGTGAAAATTCACCGCCGGTCATTGCCAGCCCGCCTACGATGCAGCGTTGTCTCAACTCTGCGTCATCCAGCATTCGCTCAATCTGTGCCGCAACTGCAGCGGCGTCATCCGGTGGTGCGAGCAGCCCGGATTCTCCGTGCTGTATCAGTTCCGGAATAGCGGAGACCGTCGTTGAGATGACCGGAACACCCGCCGCCATCGCCTCCATCAGTACCACCGGAATTCCGTCCATGTCGCCGTTTTTATCCTGTTTGCAGGCCATGACAAACAGATCAATGGTGGCCAACCACTCAGGAACCTTGTCATTGGCAATCGCGCCGGAAAAGGTGACGATTTCATCAAGCCCTTCGCGCCGGGCACATTCCTGCAACTCTTGCTGCAACGGGCCGGAGCCGGCAATTTCCAGGGTAAATATTCTTCCCCGACGCACCAGTATGGCGGCGGCCAGCAGCAGGGTGTCAAAACCTTTCTTTTCTACCAGGCGTCCCAGAGAGGCGATCCGCGGCGCAACAGAATCAACCCTTATAGCAGAGGAAAGCACCTTGTCAACGCCACAGCGGATTATTTTAATTCTGTCGGGCCGTGCTCCACGCCGCTCCAGAAAAAGGCGGTTGAAGTTTGAAATAGTAACGGCAGCCAGCGATCGTTCGACCTTTTCTTTCAGCAGCCAGCCACGCTCAAAAAGATCGTTGGCGTGTGAGGTGAAGCTGAAACCGATGCCGGCCAGACGGGCGGCATACATGGCGATATCGGTCGGGACGTGGGCAAAATGGGCATGCAGGTGGCAACAGCGGTACTGCTCAAGTATGCGGGCCAGGCGCGCCGCGGCAAGAAAACGGTAGACAAGACCGGCGGCGCTGCGGGAGAAGAGGCCCACACTGATAATATCGGCTATCAGCAGTTGCAGAGCTGCTGCCGTTCTGATGGGGGACAGCAGGGCGCAGGTTGCAAGTGCCGCCACAAACGACACGACGCCGGACGCATACAAGTGGATGGTTTCCTGTGCCAGTTGCCGGGCCTCCTGCTCACACGCGGGAACGGCGGGGGTCAGCACCGAGATCGGTACGATACGAATGCCACGTTTTTGCAGCGCCAGAATCTCGTGGTAGACAAAGGTGGCGGAAAGAGCCGGTATTTCGGGTGCCAGATAGGCAATCGGCGCCTTCATGCCGGTGCCACGGCGGCACTGGCGATTATTTCCCGATAGCGAGCGACAAAAGTTTTGGAGGAAAAACATCGTTCATATACAGCCCGCTGGCGCGATTGAAGTGTGCCCCGTCGCGTGGCATCACTCAGCAGCGGAGCGAGCAGTGCGGCGATCTGCTCTGGCGGCAATCCCTGTGGAATGACCGCTTCCGGAGTATCGGGAAGAATTTCCTGTAGCGCCTCATATTCAAGAGCCATGACCGGGATGTTACATGACATCGCCTCCACCAGCGTCATACCGAAGCTTTCTTCCAGTGAAGTGTGCAGATAGAGGTCAGCTTCAGCCATCAACCTGAACACCGTTTCGCGCTCCTGCTGTCCCCAGAAAGTAAACAGATCAGCGACCCCACACCGGGTTGTCAGCTCCTCCAGATAGGCTTTCTCATCCGGCTCTTCAGCGCCTGCCAGCACAAAACGGCACGTCACGCCCATCTGCTTCAGGGCAACCGCCACATGCGGCAGCAGCCGCTGATTTTTTCTCCAGTGCAGTAAACCGACATTGATGATGACCGGCACTGCATTGTGCTTCCGCCCGGACAGTGGCGTGACCTCGGGCGCTGAAACCCCCGGATACGCCAGTTGAATCCGCTGCGGTGGCGCTTCAGGCACAAGCCGCCGCAGCAGCTCTTCATTGCGGCGCGATACCGGCACCAGCGTAACCCGTGGATCATGAAGCACCCGCTCCATGGTACGGCGCAGCCAGCGTGTCGTAAAACCGTGGTGCGGAAAAAGGCCGGCGTCCGAAAATTCATCCCACGGATCTGTTCTGAAATGACACACCAGCAGGAGAGGGCAGCGCCCCCCCAGGGCGGACAATGCGGCACTGGCGGTAAGCAGGTCGTGAGCAATCACCGCATCAGTCTCATCAGCGTGTGCGGCGATACGAGTGGTAAGTTTTCTGAGCGTAGCGGAAAGTTCAAGCAGGAGAAAAAGCGGTTGTCTGGTCGTTCGCCACAGGCGGCTGATTATACGGGTCACCAAGCTGCGGTCGGGGTGGTGACTGTTTTTCGGCGTGATCGTCCGCACCGGATGGCCGGCCGCTTCAAGGAGCCGGTTTAAATCTCCGGCAACGCTGATGACGCCGTTGCGGTCATGCTCCATGTCGAGCAATGTTGTCATGAGAATGTTCACGGATGCCTCATTCAGTTTCAGCTCAAGTACCCTGGAACATCTAAAGCCAACCCCCCTCAGTCCCCCCTTATCAGGGGGGAGGCCTTGAAGTCTCCCCTGATAAGGGGAGATTTAGAGGGGTTTGCAGCGAAAAATTAAGTGTTTCAGCTCACATCGTTGACACGCCTTCTCCGTCTCACATTCATCTCTTTAACCGATTAGCGCCAATCCCTTCTCCCTGAGGGAGAAGGTGGCCGAAGGCCGGATGAGGGGGCGATGGAGCTGCATAATCCAACATTTCCCTCTCACCCTCACCCTAAACCCTCATGGAGAGGGGAT
>CAIRND010000354.1 GCA_903879825.1 uncultured Geobacteraceae bacterium | reverse complement strand
TCTACTCATGGCTGTTCCTCCTTACGGGTGGGAAGTGTGATGGTATAGCGAATTCCATCATGGAAGTCTGCGTGTGCAAGAAACGGAATTCCCTGTTTTTCAAGCATGGTTTTACAAAGCGCCAGCCCAAGTCCGGCTCCCAGGTCGCGGGTTTCAGAGAATGGTACCAGCAAGTGGTCAAGCTCTGCCTGTGAGATAGAGCGGCTGTGGTCTTCAATCTGGAGAATGACTGAATCGTCACTATTGTGCGAGCTGATCGAAATTGAACGGTTTGTGCTGATACCGTTGATGTCGTTGAGCAACACAGTCCGAAGACAGTAGGATAGTTGTTTAAAGTCAATGTATACCGGCGGCAGGTCACGTCCCGGTGAATAGCGGGCGGTGTAGCCGAGGGATGTCAGCATTTCGTGCGTGTCGTGCAGTGCCGTCTCAACTAACTGATTAACATCCCAGAAGTCACGTGTCGGATAGAGCGAGTCGGAGTAATTTAGGATCTCATCGAGAACTCCTTCCAGCTGACGGGTCTCCGCGACAATTGATTCAATAAAGGTGCGTTTCGGATCAGACACGGGACTGTTTTTAAGCATCGAGCGGGCGAAGCCACCGATAATCATCAATGGATTACGCACCGAGTGGGCAATGCTGGAGGTGATCCGTCCGACCAGCGCCATGTTCTCCATCCTGACGATCAGCTCCTGCTGCTCTTTCAACTTTTTGCCCGCCTCAGTAACGCGGTTAAGTTCAACCTGCAGCTTGTCGTATAGAGAAGCACGCTCAATGGCAAACGCCACCGGAAAGCCGAAAGTTTCCAGCGAATGCATATCTTCTTCCGTGATGGCACGGTGATTGATGCAGTTATCCGCGACAATCATACCGACCCGGCGATTACGCGAAATCAACGGCATCAGCAAAAAGGTATCAACCCCCAACAGGCGCGCCAGTTCAGGCGGCACGTCCGGATGATTAAAGGCATCATTAATCATAATCGGACGTTTTCCATCCAGCGCTTTGATAACAATATGGTCTTTGTTGATGAGTGGGATCGTTAACAGCTCGAGTACATCAAGAAATTTTTCGCGTTCCGAGGAGAGTTTGTTCAGGCGGAAATTTTGAGCCAGTGTCTGAAGATCCATATCGTTCTGAATGATCTCATCCCAGACGCGGCTGGCCTCTTCCAGATTACGCGGGCCGAGACCAAGATACCCTTTCAGCATCCCCTCCTCACGATCACACAGCAGCAGGAAGGCACGGTTCATACCAAACCCCTTGCCGGCGGTAATGGCGGTAAGGGCCACTGACAGTACCTCATCAAGGTCAACCGAGCTTTGCAGGACAGAGCCCAGTTCATGCAGAAAGCGGATTTCGAGGGTTTTATTATCGAGAAAACTTACGAGGGACTGAATCTGACTTTTCTGGCGGCAGTTTTCACTCATTACTTCGAAGAGCAGTGGTGCAAGTGGATTGGCACTGTCACGCAATTGAACCATGTCCGCGTGAAAAACATGACATTCGCAGCATTTTTCTGTAATCCGCTGCAGTTTTGAAAAAAACAATTCTTGTTCGCCCGCGTCGATGTTAGGGCAATCTGCCTGCGTAACCACTTCTCTGTTCCAGCAACACTCGCGATCCACACAGAACCTCGTCAGATGTATGATTTCGTTAACGCATGAATCCCGTTACGCAGGGTCAGAAACAGATTATATCAGTCTAAATCGAGTATGCAACCCGCCTACTTCACATCCCACGTCGTTCCCTGAGCCGAATCAAGCAGTTGAATCCCCTGCGCCAGCAACAGATCGCGAATCTCGTCGCCTCGCTTGAAGTTTTTAGCCGCGCGTGCAGCAGCACGCTCCTCAATCAGCCGTTCGATCTCTTCCGGTGCTATCTCGATCTGGCCAGCCTTGGCACTCTTGATCCCTTCCAGCCACAATGCCGGAGCGGTTGTAAACAGCCCCAAGACTGACCCGGATTCGACGAAGAGCTGACGGACAGTGGCAAGTAACGCCAGGGTGTGCGGTGTCGCATCTTTCATTTCGGCCAGAAAACGGTTGGCGGCCCGCACTGTTTCAAAGAGTACTCCAAGTGCCTGTGCCGCATTGAAATCGTCATCCATGGATTCAACAAAACGGCTAATAAACTGGTGTGCCTTTTCCTGAAGCTCCTGACCAACTGGCGACAGATTGTCTGCCTCGGTCATTTCAGACAACGGGGGATGCGTGCTGAGAACGTCATCCAGCGCAGCCAGACAGGCATAAATACGCTCCAGCCCGGATTGGGCCTCATCCAGGTTCTGGTCGGAAAAGTCAATCGGCGAACGGTAATGAGCCGAAAGGATGAAGAATCGCAGTGTTTCCGGATCATATTTTTTCAGCACTTCACGGATGGTGAAAAAGTTTCCCAGCGACTTGCTCATCTTCTCGGCGTTGATATTAACGAAACCGTTATGCAGCCAATAGCGCACAAACTGGCAGCCGTTGGCTCCCTCCGACTGGGCGATCTCGTTTTCATGGTGTGGAAACACCAGATCTTTGCCGCCGCCATGGATGTCGAAGGTTTTGCCTAAAAATTCCATACTCATGGCCGAACATTCAATGTGCCAGCCGGGACGCCCATCGCCCCACGGTGATTGCCACCAAGGTTCTCCCGGTTTTGACCCCTTCCAGAGGGCAAAATCCATCGGATGGCGCTTTTTGTCCCCTACCTCAACGCGCGCCCCTGCCTGCATCTCCTCAAGATTGCGCCCGGAAAGTTTCAGGTAATCAGGAAATGTTTCTACGGCATAATAGACGTCACCGGCGGAGACATAGGCATGACCCTTGGCAATCAGCGTTTCGATGATACTGATAATTCCGCCGATATGGTCGGTGGCTTTTGGTTCTATAGTTGGCTTTTCCAGTCCCAGGCGCGCCATATCCTCATCAAAAGCCGCAATGTAACGATCTGCAATCGTTCGGTAATCAGTACCTTCCTGATTGGCGCGATTGATGATCTTGTCATCAATGTCGGTGTAGTTGCGGACGTAGGTAACATCGTACCCGGCGTATTTCAGGTAGCGGAAAATAATGTCAAAGACAACGCCGGCGCGGGCATGGCCGATGTGACAATAGTCATATACCGTTACCCCGCAGACGTACATCCCGGCTTTGCCGGGAGTGAGAGGAACGAAGAGCTCTTTTTCACCGGTGAAGGTGTTGTAGACGCGCAGTGCCATACGATAAACTCCGGTAGTTAAAATGTGCGGCATTATGCCTTTTTGTGGGAGGGTTGGCAAGGAAGGAAATGCGCCGGTATCACTGTTTCGCGGCAATTTTGAGCTGATATATTTTGATGGCACCCCACGCACAGCCGGCCCCGATAACATCAGCACCAACATCACTCCACTCGGCGGACCGGGTGGTTGTCAGGGTTCCCTGCAGTATTTCTATCAAGATACCAAGGAAAGTGCCGTAAAGAAAGGCTTCCGCTGCAGCCCGTTTGCGTTGCTGAAG
>CAIRND010000353.1 GCA_903879825.1 uncultured Geobacteraceae bacterium | reverse complement strand
TTAGTTCCGTTATGCCGAGCACGCCGTTCATCGGGGTGCGGATCTCATGGCTCATATTGGCCAGGAATTGAGACTTGGCATTGTTGGCCTGTTCGGCCTCTTCTTTGGCTTTCTGCAGTGAGATGTTGTTTTCAGTTAATTGAGTCGTGCGTAACAGAACCTGCCGCTCGAGCTCCTGATTATGATTTTGAAGCAGCCCCTCCTGCTCGTTGATCCGCTCAATCATGGCGTCGAAGCATCGCATCAGGCTGCCGAGCTCATCTTTACGAGTTGAACTAAGGCGAATGGAATAATCATGAAAAGAAGCGATTGACTGCATGGATTCGGACATGCGCTGGATTGGATCAGAAATAAGCTTTTGCACAAAACCGGCAATAAAATAGACTACAATCAAGGCAAAACAGAATATTATCAGTGCCATAAACACAAACTGTCGTAACTTGATAAATACATTGTCAACGGAAGCTACAATCAATACCTTCGCGACGTCATTTCCATCTTGGTCTATCACCGGGCTCATTACGTCGATGCTATAATACCAATCCCATTGATTCTTTTTGAGGGCTGCCGACTGAACTTCTGTCCAGCTTCTTACTGGATGCGGTTTCGGTGCTTCATACCCGGCAAATAATTCGCCGTCACTGGTGACAATATAGGCTGAAAGTATGTTTGGGGATGTTTTTAACTCCTGCAGAACATCTGCTCCATCTCTTTTTTCACCGAAGAGGAGCGGAAAAACAGCATTCCGGGCGATGAGGGATGCAGTTGCCGAAGCGTCATCCCTAATCGCCTTGGCGGTTGTAATCGCCTCGTAAAGCGTGAAGACAACCATCACCAGTGCCAGAACCATGGCACTGGTGGCGACAAGCATCAGGGTCAGTTTCCTGCGAATGGTGATATCGTTTATCGTATGGATTAGTTTCATAGTTTCATGCCCTCATGCTCATGATCGGCCATAGATCTTACGTGTCAACCGCAACAGTTGCGGGTTCGGTTTCAGCCTGACCCGCTGCGTCTCCAGGATATTAACATCAAAGACTATCTTGCCATTTTCGTTCACCAGGGAAAGCATTCCCCCTCTCCGACAAAAATCATCCAGATCGGCAATGGTAAGCACCGGCAGGTCTTTGAATACGTCAAGAATCGCCTCGACCCGTGAAACTTCCGAACGACTGATGAAGAGAACCTGGCATTGTGTCGCCTCTTCGGGAGAGTTGAACTGTCGAAACACGATGTCACGTCCCTGAACACTTTTACCGCTCAGAGATGCCAATTCTTTGTCGAGCGGACTACGTCCTAGCGTTGCAATGCAAAAAGTGCCTTTCCCGTTGAATGCGCTGTCGGGCCATTCGACATATTTGGCAAAATTAAATATAAAGGCGGACTTTAAATTATTTTCGCTCGATGTCCTCTCCGCATGCCCGGAAACAGGGAGGGAGAAGAGAAGGATGACGAACAGTTGCGCACCTCTCTGCCAGAGGCAATGAGTACGTTTCCGCAGCGCCAGCAGTATTGTATTTACGGCTAAAAGGCCCATGTCACTTTCCCGTACACTGTTCGCTCTACTTCATGTCTCACTACGGTCAAATCCGTGATTGCCTCAGGATGCCGTTGTTCCAGCAGGTTCTTTCCCACCAGAGAAAGCTCGACACCAGCCACCGGTCGCCAGGCCAGACGGGCATCCAGGGTGGTATATGCCGGAATGCTTACTGATCCGGTGACCAGCGGAGAGTTGGTTACATCAACGTATCGTGCCCAAAGATCGAGATCAACATACCTGCCAAGTGCCATCATGGAACGGAGCGTACCCTGGTGAACCGGTGTTGACTTTGTTGCGACGCTGTCATCAACCCCCTCACCAAAAAACTGGATGTAGGCATAGCCACCCTTTATTTTCCACCAATCGAGAGGATGCCACTGAAGTGCAAGCTCTCCGCCGCAACTCTGATAATTACTCATGTTGGTGAATGTGTAGGGGATGGTAGGCAGGGTTCCGCCTTGTAAAAACGGGGTGCCCAGTTTAGTGCTGATAATGTCATGGTACTGGTTGTAAAAAGACACGATATCCAGAGAAAGGGTCTCACTCAGGTCGGCACGAGTACCGAGCTCATACGACAGTTGCGTTTCTGCTGTCAGTTGCCGGTCACCGTTGACAACAACAAGCGAGGGGAAGGGTGCAACAGTTGATGGAGGCATGACTGCGAGATCTATTTTGACGTCCTGTTCAGCCCGTGATGGAGTTCGGACCGAACGCGTCACCGCAGTCCAGACACTGTAACCTTTTTTCGGCATCCATAAGAGTCGGGCCGATGGCTGCAGTTCCCATCCGGTATAGTCGTTGTGCTCAAATTTGGTACCGATGATAAACCTGACTGTTTCCGGCACCAGGGTAATTTCATCCTGAACGAACAGATTCAGCAGATTGTCCGTTCGATTGTCGGGTGACAGGAAAAAGCCACGGTGCGTGTCCAGTGTCCGGTCTTGGAGAAACCTGTAGCCGGCCCCCCAGGTGAGCTCATGGTTTTTTGTCACGTGGAAG
Source organism: uncultured Geobacteraceae bacterium (assembly GCA_903879825.1). Lineage (GTDB taxonomy): Bacteria > Desulfobacterota > Desulfuromonadia > Geobacterales > Pseudopelobacteraceae > JACRCG01. Next base: position 2,912 of record CAIRND010000353.1, on the reverse strand, counting down.
TTATGCTGAAGATCGATATCAACTGTGTTGCGATTCTCATTGAAAATTGCTGTATCCCGGTGTGTCCTGTCGTAGTAAAGCTGAAAGGAAAACTTTGATGTTGAAGACTGCAGCCAATCGACACGGGAAAGAAGATTCGCTCCAAAAAGGTCGGTGGAAGTGGAATTGGTTACGCTGCCGGGAAATGCAACGGTGGTGAAGGTATTGTTTGCCTCGCCACTATACAGGTCACCCTGTATAGTCAGGTTAATGCCGTTGGCAGGATTGCTGTCGACGCGGAATCCACCCCGGGTAATCCGCATGGAATCAGCGACTCCGCTTGTACTCGAGTACGAATTGCCCCGATCGACATGCTTGACGTGAAGGCGATAGCTTGTATTGTCACTCATTGCCGCGCCATAACTGGCAGCAACAGTACCCCGTTCATTGCTGCCGGTGAGGCCGGTCAGCAAGCCCCCCTTTGTATCGTGAGCATTTTTGGTGATGATGTTGATGACCCCGTTTACCGCATTCGCACCCCACATCGTGCCGCCTGAACCGCGAATAACCTCGATCCGCTCAATATTTTCAAGCAGGGTATCCTGCACATCCCAGAACACACCGCCGTAGAGCGGGGTGTAAACAGAGCGGCCGTCGATCATCACCAGCAGCTTGTTGGCAAAATTGCCGTTAAAGCCGCGGATCGAAACAGCCCACGAGTTGCCATCGATACTTGCTACCTGGACGCCCGGAACCATTCGGAGCAGGTCAGGAATGGTTGTCGCGCCGGAACGGCGGATATCTTCCTGATTGATGACAAAAACCGCTGAGGTCACATCTGCAAGGGACTGGCTTTTGCGAGATGCGGATACGACGGAAATATCCATCAGCCGCTCAAGGGACAGCTCTGTAAGAGGATTCCCGCTTTGATCCATTTCAGCAGCGGATGCCGCCACAACGCCTTCGCTCAGAAAACATAAAGTGCAACATAACAGACGGAGACATACTGTTTGACTCACGTGGATACGGCTTTCAATGTTCCAGGAAAAAAAAGAAAATGCCATGTTAACCCCTCCATCAAAAATTATATTGAACCGTTCATGTCCGGCATAGTTAACCGATTACCCGCTTTACCACCGCCAACAGTTGTTCCGGTTTGAACGGCTTGACAATCCAGCCGGTCGCGCCCGCCGTTTTACCTTCCTGTTTGCGCCCCTCCTGCGATTCGGTGGTCAGCATCACAATCGGCACATTTCGGTGAGTCGGATCTTTGCGTACTTCACGTATCATACCGATGCCGTCCATAACGGGCATGTTCAGGTCAGTTACGATCATGTCGCACTTCGCACCGCGCAGTTTTGTCAAGCCGTCCCGTCCATCAACCGCCTCTATTACCTCATAGCCACCCTGGCTGAGTGTAAATACAACCATCTGTCGTACGCTTGCCGAATCATCCACCGTCATGACCGTTTTTGCCATAGGTTGTTACCTCCAATCATTTTGTTTGGAGCCTTTGTCATGTTGCCACCTTTACGGCAAATCCCCCTCAATCCCCCTTCAAAAAGGGGGAGGTTTTAAAGTCCCCCACTTTTTAAAGGGGGGTTAGGGGGGATTTGCCTTTAAAACTTACTAAACCCTGATAGCCCGTTGTCCATGCATCGCCAGAGAGTTGCCAATCCTGCGCGGAATATCGGACAGAGGTGCGATTTCAACCACTCCACCCCGTGCTATGGCCTCTTTGGGCATGCCGAACACAACACAGCTTGCTTCGTCCTGGGCTATGGTATGGGCGCCAGCCTGTTTCATCTCCAGCATGCCGTTCGCTCCATCATCACCCATGCCGGTCAGGATGACGCCGATGCAGTTTTTTCCTGCACTGTTGGCGGCTGAACGAAACAGCACATCTACTGACGGACGATGGCGATTGACCGGCGGGGCATCGGCTATGTGAGTAATATAGTTGGCACCGCTGCGGGTCAGCAGCAGGTGCCGGTCCCCCGGAGCGATGTAGGCGTGTCCGGGCAGTACCCGGTCGCCATCACGCGCCTCTTTGACGGAGATCCGGCAGAGTCGGTCCAGGCGGTTGGCAAAGGCCGTGGTAAACGCGGCCGGCATATGCTGTGTGACCAATATGCCGGGTGAGTCAGCGGGCATATTGGTCAACACCTCTTTCAGCGCTTCGGTTCCGCCGGTGGAAGCCCCGATAATAACCAGTTTCTCGGTGGTAATTATGTGGGTGTTTAACGACGGCAGTACGGCATCGGCGCTGTTTCTTTTCTCGATTTTCATCGGGGTAGGGCGGCGAATAAGATTCTTCAGCTTTACTGATGCGGCCCCGCGAATCTTGTCGATAATCTCATGGCAACTTTCATGCAATCCCTTGCTGATGTCGATTGTTGGCTTGGTGACATAGTCAAAGGCCCCCAATTCCAAGGCGCGCAGGGTGATATCGGAACTTTTCTCAGTTAAAGACGAAATCATCACCACCGGCATCGGGTGCAGACGCATCAACTTTTCCAAAAAAACCAACCCGTCCATGCGCGGCATCTCCACATCCAGAGTCAGTACATCAGGATCCAAAGCCTTGATGCGGTCGCGGGCGATGAATGGATCCGGAGCGGTGCCGACCACCGTCATATCCGGCTGACTGTTTACCGAATGGTGATGCAGAACTGATAAGATGGACAAAAGGACTTGATATTAAAGAAATGATTGGAAACCCTGTCGGAAAACCACTTCTTGACCAACTGAATAAAAGCGGTAAGGCTGAATTCACAGGTATTAAAGTTATTAACGATACTGTGGCCTCTCTTTTTGCAGGTTTAACCGATCCAAATTTTGATGCTTACATTGGTTTGATAGTTGGCACAGGTACTAACATGGCAGCTTTCGTTAACGCAACCAGAATTCCAAAAATTGACAGTAGCCTAAAC
>CAIRND010000352.1 GCA_903879825.1 uncultured Geobacteraceae bacterium | reverse complement strand
CGGATACACGGAGACATGACAACAGGCCAGATCGGACAGGGTACGGAGATGATCGGTCATAAATTCCGGGCCGGTGGCGCAGTTCAGACCGATACTGATCAGCCCCAGGTGGTCCTCCAGATGGGCAAGACTGGTGTACAGAGCTTCAACCCCCTGCCCCGCCAGCATGGTTCCGGTCGGCTCAATCGTACCGGAAATCATCAGCGGCACCCGCTGACCGACCTCCTCAAACGCCAGTCGAATCCCCTCGGCAGCTGCTTTCAGATTCAAGGTATCCTGAGCCGTTTCAAGCAGTAACAGGTCAACCCCGCCTGCCAGCAGCCCCAGAGTCTGCCCCCGGAATGCCTGCACCAGCTGATCAAACGTCACGCCCCCCGTAACAGAGATAGTACGGGTTGTTGGCCCCATGGAAGCGGCCACCCAACGTGGTTTATCTGGAGTAGAGAAGGCGTCACAGGCCCGACGCGCAATCAGCACCGCCTGCCGGTTCAGCTCGAACACCTGATCCTGCAGACCATACTCCGCCAGCACGATATCGGTGGAACCAAATGTATTTGATTCGATTATGTCAGCACCGGCCGCCAGATAGTCGCGGTGGACATCCTCAATGACATCGGGGCGGGTCATCGTCAGATATTCGTTACATCCTTCATATTCGGCACCGCCAAAATCATCGGCGGTCAGATTACGGGCCTGAAGCTGGGTGCCCATGGCACCATCGATAACCAGAATACGTTCGGAAAGGGCGGTAAGTATGCTATGTGTCATGCGAATAATCCTCCATGTGTTCTGCCGCTTTTGGGCGGCGTCCATATTACATGCTCAGGCGGCGGCTGTCACAGAAAAAAGGCTTCGAGATTGTTTGCATAAAAATATTCGGGTATACTCCCGCCGACACACAACCGGAAACAGGAGGCACCTTATGAACCCACGAAGAGATCACACAATTATCCTCAATCAGGGCGACCCGGAGCAGAAGCGCGCCGAGATTCTGGCGTATTTTCACGCCACCTTTGATATCGATGAAAAACTCTACGACACACTCCGCTCCGATGAGGCCTTTTACCTGCGCGCCGACCGACTGCGCCACCCGCTGATCTTTTATTTCGGCCACACCGCCACCTTTTATGTCAATAAACTAACGGTCGCACAGGTTATTGACAGCCGTATCAACCCGCGCTTTGAAGCCATGTTTGCCGTGGGGGTGGACGAAATGTCCTGGGACGATTTGAATGACGCTCATTACGACTGGCCCGGCCGAAGCGAAGTTAAGGCGTATCGCGATGAGGTGCGGGAGCTGGTGGACGGACTAATTCGACGTCTGCCGCTGACCCTTCCACTCACGTGGGAAAACCCGTTCTGGGGCATCATGATGGGGATTGAGCACCAGCGCATCCATCTTGAAACATCATCAGTACTGATCCGCCAGTTGCCGATCGATCAGGTGCAGCAACTTTCGGCATGGAGCATCTGTACCGAAAGCGGCGAACCTCCCGCACATCAGCTGCTGAACGTGGCAGGCGGCACTGTTACGCTCGGCAAATCGAAAGATGCGCCACTCTATGGCTGGGATAACGAGTACGGCCGGCACTGTGCCGAAATTTCTGATTTCAAGGCGGCACAGCATCTAACCTCCAACCGGGAATTTTTGGCGTTTGTCGAAGCGGGATGCTATCAAGATAAACAGTGGTGGAGTGAGGAGGGCTGGAACTGGCGCGAGTTTAAACAGGCCAACTTCCCGCATTTTTGGCTACAGGCGGGCGATGTCTGGAGGCTGCGAACCATGGCCAGCGAGTTAGACATGCCCTGGAACTGGCCGGTGGAGGTGAACTATCTTGAAGCCAAGGCATTCTGCACATGGAAATCCGCTCAGACCGGCTTGCCAATCCGCCTCCCCAGCGAGGATGAATGGCATCGTCTGCGGGATATCAGTTTTCTACCCGATCAGCAGCAATGGGACGCAGCACCGGGAAATATCAACCTGGAATGGTGGGCTTCCCCCTGCCCGGTTGATCG
>CAIRND010000351.1 GCA_903879825.1 uncultured Geobacteraceae bacterium | reverse complement strand
TGAGGTCAGCGATGATGGTCCCGGCATACCGCACGAGGATCTGGAGAATATCTGGACGCCCTTTTTCAGCACCAAATCTGGTGGCACCGGCCTGGGCCTGACCATCTGCCACAAAATAGTCTCGGAACATCGCGGCATGATCAAAGCCGAATCAGATCCGGGACATGGAACAAAATTTACGGTACTGCTGCCGCTGGTCAGATAACACTACACGGGCGGAGCAGCACGCGCCCCCTGAACTTAAAACGAGGTACACACTATGCCGCTTAACAGAATACTGGTTGCCGATGATGAAGAGAGTATCCGCTGGGTGCTTTCCAAGGCGCTCAAGCAGAAAGGTTTCAGCGTTGATCTGGCTCATGACGGCCGTCAGGCGTTGGAACTGATTAAAGACAACTGCTACGACCTGGCCATTCTCGACATCAAAATGCCCGGCATCACCGGCCTTGATCTTCTGGATAAAGTCCGCGAAATGAACAACGATCTGCTGGTGGTCATCATGACGGCCGAAGCCAGCATGAAAAATGCGGTTGAAGCGATGAAACGGGGTGCATACGACTATATCACCAAGCCGTTCGACCTGGATGTAATCGACGCCATCATCGAAAAGGTCACCCGGGCACGTGATATTGCCGGCCAGGTAGTTACTCTCAAACAGGAACTGAAAGACCGCTACCAAGTCGAAAAAAACATCGTCGGCAATTCTTCGGCGATGCAAGAAGTCTATAAAACCATCGGCAAAGTTGCCGTGAGCGATGTCACTATATTAATTCAAGGTGAGTCAGGAACCGGCAAGGAACTGGTGGCGCGAGCCGTTCACTTCAATTCCGGACGCCTTGGCAAACCGTTTGTTGCGATCAACTGCGCCGCCATACCTCGTGATCTGCTCGAAAGTGAGCTATTTGGCTCGGAAAAGGGTGCTTTCACCGGCGCCGGCGAACGGAAACAGGGAAAATTTGAGCAGGCCAACCATGGCACTCTTTTTCTTGATGAAATCGGCGATATGCCGCTTGACCTGCAGGCAAAGATTTTGCGGGTTCTGCAGGAACAGGAGGTAACCAGAATTGGCGGAAACCAGAATATTGCGGTGGATGTCAGAATTGTCGCCGCGACCAATCAGGCGCTGGTTGAAAAAGTGCGTAACAAAGAGTTCCGCGAAGATCTTTACTATCGACTGAATGTAGTACCGATCACACTCGCACCGCTGCGTGACCGGCGTGACGACATCCCTGACCTGGCCAACTATTTCCTGTCTCGCTCCTGCGCAGAGATGTCGGTTGCCCCAAAACGACTGACGGATGACGCTTTGGCACTGCTCAGATCATATCCCTGGCCCGGCAATGTGCGTGAGCTGGAAAACTCCCTGAAACGTGCCGTGATACTGTCGAATGACCCGCTGTTGACAGCACGTGATTTTGGAGGATTGCTGCCGGTGGGCGAGATAGTTCAGACCGGCACGCAGGAGACATCACTGGAAGCGCTGGTTGATATAAAACTCCGATCCAGCATGAACGGGATTGAGGGGCTCGAAAAGGGGGATATCCATGCCATGGTACTGGAACAGGTCGAACGCCCCCTGATCCGCCTGGTACTGGAAAAATGTCGCTGGAATCAGGTCAAAGCTGCCGATATTCTGGGGATAAACCGTAACACCTTGAGGAAGAAAATTTCAGAATTGCAGATAGAAATGAAAAGGGGCTGAAAACAGCCCCTCGGTATGCATCGATCAAAACAGCTTGAGATTTTCCAGCCCTTTCAGCGGCTGATTGTTGAATGATTGACGTTCCTCGCGTACAACCGTTTTTGCTACCTGCTCGGGAGGTGCCTCTTGGCAGGTTTCGTCCTGCACGCAGACGACATCCGGTACTCCGCTCTGTGCCGAGACCATCCCGTTACCCTTGAAGAAATAGCGGTCATAGAGCCGATGATGAGCCGTCCAGCGTGATGTGGAAGCGGTCTCTTTGGCGATATGGGTTTGAATACCGTTGATCTTTGAATCCATATCATCCAGATAATTGAGGATAGTCGCTTCAATAGTTTTAGGACGCTTGGGCGAGCCGTATTCGTACTGGCCATGATGAGAAAGCAGCATGTGCTTGAGCAGCAAGGACAGTTCTCTCGGGAAACCGTCCACCAGGCGGATTTTTTCATCCACCAATTCCACACCAATAGTAATATGCCCCAGCAGTTTGCCTGCATCGGTATAATCTATGGCACGTTCAAAGCTCATCTCATGGATTTTCCCTACGTCGTGCAGCAACGCCCCTACGATCAGCAGGTCTTCGTTTATTCCGTTGTATAACGGCACTATGCTCTTTACCAGCTTGACCAGTGAGAGAGAATGCTCCAGCAATCCCCCCAGATACACATGATGCATTCCTTTAGCAGCCGGAGCCTGGCAGTACAGCCTTAAAAAAGGTTCATCGGCCAAAAAGGCCTCCATCAAGCCCCTCAGATGAGGGTTGCCAAGCGTTGCAATCGCATCGGTCAATTCCTGCCGCATTTCTGCGCCGTCACGGGGTGACTCAGGGAGAAAATTGGCCAGAACCACCTGATCTTCCGGCACTTTAGCAATCTCTGCGATAACAACCTGCATTTTGTTCATATAAACTGAGGCCTTACCACGCACCTTGACGAAATCATCCTTATCAAACTGTTTGTCGAGCAGTTCAGTGTTATCCCACACCTTTGCTTCAATATCGCCGCTCTTATCCATCAGGCGCAGGTTCATATATGGCTTGCCATTCTTGGCCATGGCCAGGACTTTATCCTTAACCAGAAATACGGCATTCACCGGATCACGATCTTTTATCTCACTGACAAACTGTTTAGACACGCGAACTCCTCTTGTCCCAACGATAAAGTAACTGCGAAGAAGTTAGCACGGCAATGGTCCAATGTACAGCGGCAGAATCACACGTATACACAATCGACACGGCCGGCACAAATAAAAAGCTTGCATATACTATTTTAAGCGTCTATGGTGCTGGATTGTTGAACCACTGAGGCGCGGTATGGTGTCCGCTGCTTCACTTTTGATCATCGCATTCTGCCCCTCCTGCACCTTCAATTCCCATTGAAACAAGCAGACCGTACGGCAGGCGAAGATTTATTGTCTGCCCGCACGTTTCTGATTTTATCTGTTCCTGGAATCATCTGTTTGATTCCTCGGTTCGTGTGCGCTTCTGTCTTTACACCGCTCCCAGAAAAGGAATTAACATGACGTTTGAAGAACTGGGCCTTAATCCGGCCATCCTCTCGGCGATTACCGCCTGTGGTTACACAACCCCGACCCCCATTCAAGAGCAATCAATCCCGTTGGTATTAGCAGGACACGATGTAATCGCCACCGCCCAGACCGGCACCGGCAAAACCGCCGCTTTCGTGCTGCCCGCACTGGAACTTCTGACAAAAAAATCGACTCTTCCCGGCAAAGGGCCACGTATTCTTGTTTTGGCACCGACCCGCGAACTGGCCGGCCAGGTTATGGAATCCGCCCGCAACTACGGTCGCGGCATACGTCCCCGCTGCGGTACACTTCTGGGCGGCATGCCGTACCGCGAGCAGTTGCGCCTTCTTTCCGCACCGGTTGACATCATTGTTGCCACACCGGGACGCCTTGTAGACCACATTGAACGTGGCAGTATCCGCCTTGATCGTCTGGAACTGCTGGTTCTTGATGAAGCCGACCGCATGCTGGATATGGGCTTCAGCGAAGACATCAACAAGATCGTTGAGCGCACTCCTTCCGATCGCCAGACGCTGATGTTCACCGCCACCATGGAAGGTGACATCGCACGACTTGCTGAGAAAATGATGCGTGAGCCGAAACGGATTCAGCTGG
>CAIRND010000350.1 GCA_903879825.1 uncultured Geobacteraceae bacterium | reverse complement strand
TAAGCCATTGATTTCATTCGTTGCGCCGCTGCGCCGTTGCGTGAAACTGTTTTTTTCAGGATAATTTATGCGTCAACGACGAAGCCAAAAAGACGCCGCTTGAATGCGAGCTTAAATCAGCCAAGCACAATCCCCAATTGCATCGCAGCCGTCCGGTAGATCTGTTGCGCACCTTCGCTGAACTGAACGAAAATAATTTGTTCCAATTCAGGATACCGGGACAGTGCCGCTTGAGCAGCTGAAAGGGCAATAAGCGCCGCATCGCACATCGGATAGCCATAAACACCGGCACTTATTGCGGGAAAAGCGATACGTTTCAGACCGGACTGATGCGCCACCTCAAAACAGCGACGATAGGCCGATGCCAACAGCTCCGCTTCACCCGTACCACCACCATGCCAGACCGGCCCCACGGTGTGAATAACATGCGTGGCGGGAAGCCCGTATCCACCGGTTATTTTGGCATCACCGGTCGCGCATCCACCCAGTCCGGCACACTCCTCGAGCAGCTTTGGTCCTGCAGCCCGGTGGATAGCGCCATCCACGCCACCTCCCCCCAGCAGGGTATTGTTGGCAGCGTTGACAATTGCATCCACCGCCAGTGTCGTAATATCATCCTGAATAATTTCAATAATTGCTGGCATAATTCCTCCGCCATAGCAGATAGTTGTAAAGTTATGTGTCGGTGATATACTTCGTTCAGCGTATCATTTCCCCTTGTCACAGCGGCAATATAACCGACTGCAGCAAGCAGGAGCAACGACTATGCTCTTCCCATCATTCAGAAAAAAAAGATACCACGGAATTCTGCTTGATGCACCTCTGGATAATAATGAGCGCTGCCAGGAATGCGGCGGCCTCTGCTGCAGCTCTTTTGCAGCCATTACTATTACCTGGGAGGAGTACGAGCGGCTGCATAAATTGGGAGCACAGCGTCTGCAGCTGGCACTCTATGGGTCACACACTCTGGAGATCGACTACGGCTGTGAATTTCTGGAGGGAGGACGCTGCACCATCTACGACGCACGTCCGGATATTTGCCGCCGGTTTTTCTGTTCCGATACCTGAACCATACTCTCCATAGCGCGAACAGAAACAGGCCGTAATCACACGTGAGATTACGGCCTGTTTCTGTTCGTCAGAATTTAGCAGTGAATTATCCTTTGATCTGTCCTTGAATCCCGATGGTAATTTCATGGTAGGCAATTTGCTTACCTGAAGCCGCCAGCGCCTGACGGGCCGCCACTGCAATGCCTCCGCAGCAGGGAACTTCCATCTTCAGAACGGTTATACTCTTTATGTCCGATTTGCTGAACAGCTCGGTCAGTTTCTGTGTGTAAAAATTGTTGTCATCCAGTTTCGGACACCCCATCACAACCGCCTTCCCCTTGAGAAAGTCTTCGTGATAGCCGGCGTAGGCGACGGGTACGCAGTCGGCGGTGATCAGCAGGTCAGCACCCTGAAAATACGAAGCAGTGGTGGAAACCAGATGCAACTGTACCGGCCACTGAGCCAACTGGCTCTGGCGACTGCCGCTCGGAGCGGCTTCAGATGCTGCCTGCGGCGGGGCAAAACTCATGGCGCGGGAACCGGGGCAACCGCCGCCGTGCTGGTGAGGGGCCGCTGCCGGAGCTGCAGGTGCCACCGGATGGTGAACCGGCAACGGTCGCCCCATGGCAGCCAGGTGTTTTTCCACCGCAGCTTCGTCAAACTCGTCGGTATCACGTTCCTCTATCTGGATCGCATCTTGTGGGCATTCGCCGAGGCAGGCGCCCAGACCGTCACACAGGTTATCTGCCGATAGTACCGCTTTGCCGTCAACCATCTTGATAGCGCCTTCAGCACAGGACGGGACACAGAGGCCGCAGCCATCACATTTTTCCGGATCGATTGTTACAATTTTTCTCAGCATAGTTAATCTCCTTTTGGTGATATTTTAATTAGAAAATAGTGTTAAACCCAAAACGGCACTTCAACCACAGAGTCACAGAGAACAAGAGAGAAATTATTGCGTTTTTTGAAAAACGGGGTTCACCCAAAAGATGAAAGCCAGGTGTTATTGTAAAAACTATAACTATACTGGATATAAAAAGATTTTCTCTGTGACTCTGTGGTGAGGTTGCATAATTTAGGTTAAAAAAAGTAGTGCCAGATGTAATCAAGCCTGCCCCGCAACATCAGCGTGCGGCCGGAGTACGCCATAATCTCCTTGACCTTCGCCAATTGCTGCTTACTATAGCAGTGAGTTCGACAATGCTTGCAGGTGGGCTTTTCAGCTTCCAGTGGGCATTTCAAGCGTCTGGTTATTGCATATTTCAAAAAAGATGCACATTCCGGACAGAGGGTGCGTTCACCCAAACCTTCAGGAAGAACAAATGGTGAATGTTCGGCTGCTTTATGTTTACCAGAACAGTAAACCTCGACAAACTTCCCGAGCAGCTTGATATCTTTGATTTGGTGTGTTGTGGTAGTTTCCATATGGCGATAATCCCCCCTACTCCTTCTAGGATACATGACACAGGTCAATTATTTCAGCTTTTTCTTTGCGCAAGAAACCGGATTGTTATACATTCGGCCGCACATATATTTACACCCGTGAGGTATCCATGATATCCAAAGCTGTCTCATTTGTAGCCAAATCAGGAACCGGCAAGACAACTCTGCTCGAAAAGGTCATAACAGAACTTAAGGGACGAGGCTATCGCATTGCTGTCATCAAACACGATGCCCATCGCTTCGACATCGACCATCCCGGTAAAGACAGCCATCGCCTGACCGCTGCCGGTGCTGATACAATGGTGATCACGTCACCGGAAAAACTGGCGCTGGTGAAACAACATGCCGAGGCACCGTCAATTGAGGAGCTGATCGCCACCTATTGTGGTGATGTTGACCTGATCCTGACCGAGGGTTTTAAGAAGGGCGGTCTCCCCAAGATTGAAGTACACCGAAAAGAGCGCAGCGCCACTTTGATCTGTCGGGGAGAAGAACATGATCCGACACTGTTGGCAGTCGCCAGCGATGAACCGTTGGAGCTCGATGTACCGGTGTTAGATATCAACAATGCCTGCCAGGTTGCCGATTTCGTGGAGAAACACATTATTCATGGAACTTAACGACTCCTACGGGAGAAACATAAATTACCTGCGCCTGTCGGTAACCGATCGCTGCAATATGCGCTGCTTCTACTGCATGCCCAAAGAGGGAATCGTCAAGAAAGAGCACGGTGCGGTGCTCTCCTACGAGGAACTGCTACTGGTCGCCACGACCGCCGTGGAGTTGGGAATCGAGAAAATCCGCATTACCGGTGGCGAACCGCTGGTGCGCACCGGAATCGTAGATTTTCTGGAACGAATAGCCAAAATCCCCGGTTTACGGCATCTGGCCCTGACCACGAACGGCCTGCAACTGGCGGAGATGGCCGATGATCTGTACCAGGCGGGAGTTCAGCGATTGAATGTCAGCCTCGACTCCCTCAATCCCCAGGTTTTCAGCGATATCACCCGTGGTGGTGATCTGAGCAGGGTTCAGGCCGGTCTTGATGCAGCGGAGAAAGTCGGATTTCCGCCACCAAAAATAAACTGCGTGATAATGCGCGGTGTGAACGACAACGAAATACTGGATTTTGTCGAAATGACCCTGACCAAGGGTAATTCCATTCGCTTTATAGAATATATGCCGGCTGTCAAAGAAGATAACTGGCACCAGTACAGTATCAGCGGCGAAGAAATTTTACAGAAAATTGCCGGAAAATATTCTCTTGAGCAAGTGGACAAGGGCCCGTTTTCCGGGCCTTCACGCGATTTTCGCATCCCCGGCGCGCGGGGCAGTATCGGTATTATTACCGCCGTCTCCGGCCATTTTTGCAGTGAATGCAACCGCATCAGAGTCACGTCAACCGGACAGGCCAAAGGGTGCCTGTTTTCTGACGAAAAAACTGATCTCGTGCCGTATCTGCGCCCCCCTGACAGAGAACGTCTGGCAGAGGTGCTGCGCAGCATCGTTTCAACAAAACCGGAGCGGCACTCCATCACCACCGAAGGGTATGCGCACCAGAATTTTACCATGTCACACATTGGAGGATAGAATACTATGGCTCAGGTCGAAGCGGTCTGTATCAGTGAAAAGAAGGGCGAACGTAAAAAGCCGGTCGCATCGGTCGAATTGCGCGAGAATCACGGCATCGTCGGCGATGGCCACGCCGGTGACTGGCATCGGCAGGTAAGCCTGCTGGCAACAGAGAGCATTGACAAAATGCGGGCTCTGGGACTGGACGTATCGGCGGGAGACTTTGCTGAAAACATTACCACCAGCGGTATCGATCTGGTGTCCCTGCCGATTGGCAGTCGTCTCCAAATCGGCGAGGCGTTGCTGGAGGTAACCCAGATTGGTAAAGAGTGCCACACCCGCTGCGCCATTTTCTATCAGGCCGGCGACTGCGTCATGCCAAAAGAGGGGATTTTTGCCAAAGTTATCACCGGGGGAGTGGTCAAACCGGGGGATGAAATGCAGTCGATTTAACGGTTGATACCATTCGTATTTACTGTTTTTTCTTTGCCTCACGACCCCCATTGCCTGTAGTATGGCTCGGCTGCACACATCTTCTCCTTCTTGGATACTGACACACCTATGGAAGAACCTAAAAAAGAAAAACTAACCAAAGAGCTGCGCGGCATGGGACTGGGGACATTAGGCGCCTTCATCCT
>CAIRND010000349.1 GCA_903879825.1 uncultured Geobacteraceae bacterium | reverse complement strand
TCAAGCCCCTCCCGACCATTCGAAGCCTCGAAGACGGTAAAGCCATTATCAAGCAGGTAGAGGGCAATGCTCTCACGAAAATCCGGCTCGTCGTCGATTATCAACAGCTTGATTGGCATCATGGTGTCCTGTAACCCGGTCGATACCTCTAACCTGCGCGGCAAGTATCAAACACAAAAAAACGTGGAAAGACCGGACTAAAAAGCCGCTGGCGCCTACCCAAATACAAAATCCCGCATCACACAGGCTGCTTTCGGGTGGATATTCGCATTTTTGAAGGTCAATAAAAATGGACGCCTAACGGGGTTCTAAGCACAAACCGGCGGAATTTGTCCAAATGACTCCGAAAACAAAAATGTCAGGAAAAAATCTATTACCTTTCGTGCAACGTGTACCTCATACTTGCCGATAGCGAAGTCACTGACACATGCTTCGTGTAGTCTGCTATCCTCTTGAGTTGCCTTGCATAAGCAGAATCGATGCTTGCTTTACGTTGTCGATGCCGTACTCCCATTTGCCTGGAGCACTTGAATCGGCCAGTAGCACAACATTTGAGCATAATATTTATTAGCATTAAATGTGCCAGATACCGATTTTTCTGTAATATCCTGATATCAAAGGGACTTTTACTTGATTCGTCGGAGGTGCAACCAGAGCGAGAATTGACGTTAGTTGACAGACATTAGATGATTTGCTGTAACAACCTAAAGTTCCAGTGTATTTAGCGAATGGACGATAGTTGCTAAAGCAACTATTGTCTCTATTTGGGGTTGTAAGCCCCGTTGCGGCCGGGAAAGGGGTATCCGTATCCGTCGGTGGGAAAAGTAAATTTGACGTTGTACCAACAAACAGTATAAAACGTTTTACATGGTGGGATTGTCGAAATATTCTCCCGTGATATTCCCTCTCCGTGGAGCTGTTATGTCCCCTGTATGTCTGCTGGAACTCCCCACATTTATTATCCTGATTCGTTCTAATTCGCCGCTAAACTTAGAATATATGCTTACGGTTTTTCGGACAGGTAGTTAAGTTGAGTTTCAGAGGAGGGTAGATGTCAGGCTAGGGTGTACCTCAAAATAGACTTGACTTGATATACATCAGATGCCACTTTAGGGCGCATTTAGGCGTATTTGTGGCGTATTTGCCGCAGACATCATTATGGCGGCACATAGGAGCGTTTATGGCGGGGGAACGGGTCGGGTACATTCGAGTTTCAAGTGCAGATCAAAACACAGATCGCCAACTCGATGGAATAGAGCTCGATAATATTTTTACTGACAAAGTTTCTGGTAAATCAACTGATCGGCCTCAGCTTCAAGAATTACTTCGGCACCTTAGAAAGGGTGATCACCTGTTCGTTCATTCCATGGACCGGTTGGCCAGAAATTTAATGGATCTCAGACAACTGGTTCAAGATTTAACAGTGCGAGGCGTAAAAGTTCAGTTTTTGAAGGAAGGCTTAACTTTCACGGGAGACGAAGGAGCAATGAGTATTCTCATGCTTTCCATCATGGGAGCTGTCGCTGAATTTGAACGATCAATTATCCGGGAGCGCCAGGCAGAGGGTATAAAAATAGCGAAGACCAAAGGAGTGTACAAGGGACGGAAAGCTTCACTAACCTACGACCAGGTAGAGGAGGTTAAGTTAAAGGTTGTTGCTGGTATACCGAAAACCAAGATTGCCAAAGAATACAATTGTAACCGCGAAACTATTTATCGATATTTGAGACAGAAGTCCTGAAGCCTCGCGGCAAAAAGACTGGTGCTACTTTTATTTATGAAATATGATCCCTGGTAGTTTGGATGTTGGGGTTCCCCCAATCAGGAAGGTATCGT
>CAIRND010000348.1 GCA_903879825.1 uncultured Geobacteraceae bacterium | reverse complement strand
TTGCAAAATCCGGAGTACACTGGACACTCAATCCGGTTTGAGTTGGACACCGAATCCGGAAGTAACTGGACACCCAATCCGTTTTTGACTGGACAGCGAATCCGATTTGAACTGGACACTTTTTTCAGATTTCCGGATTTGGTGTCCAGTCTGTTTCGGACTAAAATTTTCTTATTCTTCCCGTCGCAATCACCTACCATGCCCGGAAAAAAGTTCCGGAGGCCATGGTGAAGAAAGGCGGGAAGAAATCTATGCGAACAGTAAGAGAAATATTGAGGTTGCACTTTGAACATGGTTTGAGTCAGCGTGCCATTGCCCGTTCCTGTGCGGCATCTCCAACAACGGTTGGCGGCCATATTGAACGTGCCGTTAAATCCGGTAGTGATTGGGCAACACTTTCTGTCCTTGACGACAGCTCTTTGAAAACCATTCTGTATTCAGATGGCAGTTCACCGCCATTACGTAAGCCGATCCCAGACTTTAGTTTCCTGCGTAACGAGATGAAGAAGAAAGGGGTGACCCTCCAGCTCCTCTGGGAAGAATACCGTGCCATTCACCCCGAGGGTTATGGTCGCAGTCAGTTCTCCGAATTATACCGGCGCCATGGAAAGACTCTTGATCCGGTCATGCGTTTTGACCACAAGGCGGGAGAAAAGCTGTTTGTAGACTTTTCAGGTGATCGTCCTTCGTATGTTGATCGTGAAACCGGCGAGGTAATTGAACCGGAACTGTTTGTCGCTGTCATGGGTGCCAGCTCCCGCGTCTTTGCCACAGCGGTAGCCAGTCAGCAAATACCGGACTGGACTAAAGCGCATATTGACGCCTTCGAATACTTTGGCGGCGTTCCGGTCTGCGTAGTACCTGATCAATTGAAATCGGGAATCAAGACCTCCTGTAAATATGATCCCGAGACCAATCCGGTCTATGCTGAACTTTGTTCCCACTACGATACAGTTGTCATTCCTGCTCGTCCCCTTGAGCCGCGTGACAAGGCCAAAGTCGAAAACGGCGTACTAATAGCCCAAAGACGAATCCTTGCAGTTCTGCGCAACCACACCTTTTTCTCCCTGGTCGAACTCAACGATGCAATTGCTGAGGTGTTGGAAAAGCTGAATGACCGCCCCATGCAGGGAATCGGCAAATCACGAAATCAGCTTTTCGAAGAAACCGATAAACCGGCACTGAAACCACTACCGATGAAACGTTTCGAGCTTCAGGAATGGAAGCAGGCAAAGGTGCATATTGACTATCATGTGGTGGCGCATGGTTCCTGGTACAGCGTCCCTTACACCCTGATTGGTGCAAAAGTTGAGGTCTGTCTGACATTGACAACTGTTGCGGTTCTTCATAACGGCAAGAGGGTTGCGTCTCATGCCCGAACCCACAGGCGCAACGTCTATGTCACCCAGCATGAACATCGTCCGCCTGCCCATCAGAAACATCTGGAATGGACACCTGAACGGATGCAGCACTGGGGTGCGAGCATTGGAATAAAAACCGGCGCCATGATTGACTCCATCATCAAAAGCGTTCCCCATGTCGATCAAGCCTACCGCAAATGCCTGGGACTGTTGCGCTTGGCAAAATCATGCGGCCATGATCGTCTGGAACTGGCGTGTGACAAAGCTCTTACGCTCCAGGCTATCGGCTATCGTAGCGTCAAGAACATCCTGGATAAAGGCATTGAAGCATCCGACATGCCAGAAACTGGCGAGGCGTCACTCCCACTGTTCCACGATAACTTACGGGGCAGCGAGTACTATGCTGGAGGTGCCCAATGATGCTGGAGACAACTATATCCAAACTCAACGGCATGAAGCTTTACGGTATGGTAGAGGCTCTGGTGGAACAGACGCAGGGTGTTAGCTATTCTGATCTCCCCTTCGAAGACCGTTTGGGATTACTGGTAGATCGGGAAGTCACCGTTCGTGACAACAGAAAACTCACGAACCTGCTGCGGGGAGCAAAGTTGCGCTACTCGAACGCCTGCCCGGAAGAAATCGACTTCCGTACACCGAGAGGACTCGCCAAGGACGCACTGCTGTCACTCATGCAGAACGGCTGGGTGAATGGGAAGCAAAACGTAATCATCACCGGACCTACCGGCAGCGGCAAGACCTTTATCGCCTGTGCGCTTGCAAACAGCTCTTGCAGGCATGGGCACTCCGCCCATTACATCAGGTTACCCCGACTACTTCAGGATTTGCACATTGCCAGAGCGGATGGCAGTTACGGCAAGCTCCTGACCCGTCTTGCCAAATATGCTGTGCTGATAATTGACGACTGGGGCCTGGCAAAGTTCAACGACAAAGAACGAAGGGATATTCTTGAAGTGCTTGAAGACCGACACAACATCACGTCAACGATCATATCCAGTCAGATACCGGTGGATAAATGGCATGACAGTATCGGCGATCCGACTATCGCCGACGCGGTACTGGACAGACTGGTTCACAACGCACACATGATAACAATGAAAGGGGAATCGATGAGAAAAATGCAGTCAAAGACGATATGAACTGGACACCCTGAAACCAAAAACCTGACGGGAAGAAATCAGAAAAACTACTGTCCAGTTGAAAACGGATTCAGTGTCCAGTCAGAACCGGATTTGCTGTCCAGGTAAAATGGATTGCGCACCTGAACCCATAAGTAAGAATGCAGGTGGAATTGGTGTAGGAACAGAGGTTGTTACCCATGCGCCAATAGACTGGTCTCTTACATCATTTGCAATAGAAAAGTCTGATGTAGAATAACTATAAGGCACTTGAGCATTCTGATTGTTTAGTTCATCGTTAGGATTAATGCTTAAATTTTCGTTAGTAGTGCTCGTAGAGTTACTATTCATATAAAATTGTGAATTGGTAATACCAGCAATTTTGTTTCCACCGATTAAACTACCACCCATATCTATATACA
>CAIRND010000347.1 GCA_903879825.1 uncultured Geobacteraceae bacterium | reverse complement strand
GATTGCTGCCTCAATTGCTGACAGGTCGGTGGCATCTACAAATGTGGAGGTGATTCCCATGCGACTGAATATGGTCGAGAGCACCCGGTAGGCGCCACCATACACATCGTCGCAGACAACCAGATGGTCGCCGGGGGAGAAAATCATCAGTGTCGTCGATATGGCGGCCATTCCAGAGGCAAAGGCCAGGCAGCGTGTACCACCCTCCAATACCGCAATTGTGTCTTCCAGCGCTTCCCGGGTCGGATTGTCACCGCGGGCGTAATCATATTTACTGAAATGGTCAACCGAGGTCTGACGGTAGGTGGAAATCTGGTAGATGGGTACTCCAAGAGCCCCGGTCTGCTGGTCAACGGTCGGTCCGCCGTGAATTAATTTCGTCGCAAGTTTCATAAACTCTCCACATTCAAATATAAACTGAAAAAATAGTTATGTTACCCTGTTAGGCCAGTGCCTGACGCAAATCTTCAATCAGATCATCACAATCCTCGATCCCGACTGATAGTCTCAAAAGTACGTTATTGATTCCGAGGCGAGCCCGTAATTCTAGCGGAATGTCGGCATGAGTTTGTACTTCGGGGAAGGTTATCAGGCTTTCAACTCCTCCGAGGCTTTCGGCAAAAGAGATCAGCTCAGTCTTCAACAAGACCTGTTCGACCAAGGAGTGGTTTTCCACTTCAAAAGCAATCATGGCACCGAACCCGTTCGATTGTTGTTTCATCAGGGCATGATCGGGGTGACTTGTTAAGCCGGGGTAATACACTTTAGTTATGCGGGGGTGGGCCGAAAGCCATTCCGCAATCCGCCCGGCATTGTACTGCTGACGGTCCATCCGGACTCCAAGTGTTTTGATGCCACGGATTGTCAACCAGGAATCTTGCGGTCCCAGGACGGCACCGACCGAGTTTTGATGGAAGTAGACTTTCTCAGCAAGTTCCGGATCTTTGACAGAGACCACCCCTGCTACTGTGTCGTTGTGGCCGGCCAGGTATTTTGTCGCGCTGTAGACAGCGATATCGGCACCCACGTCGAGCGGGCGCAGCAGATAGGGGGTCAGAAAAGTATTGTCAGCAATCAACAGTAGATTGTTCTGTTTGCACAGGCCGGATATCGCCGGGAGATCAGCAAATTTGAGGAGTGGATTCGTGAGCGTTTCGACAAAAACAGCGACGGTCGATGGCTGGAGTGCGGCCGTTATCGCAGCAATATCGCTTGTATCGACGTAGGTGAAGGAGAGACCGTACTGGCAGAAGATTTTGTCGAACAGACGACAGGTTCCCCCATAAAGATCCTCCGTTACGATCAGGTGGTCTCCCGATTTGAAAAGCAGCATAAGGTTAGCGATCGCCGCCATGCCGGACGAATAAGCAAAACCGCGGGTCCCCCCATCCAGGCGTGCAATGCCATTCTCGAGCGCCTGCCGGGTCGGATTGCCCGAGCGGCTATAATCATAACCGGTACTTTGACCGAGGCCCGGATGTCGAAATGTTGCCGTTTGATAGATCGGTACAGTGACCGCCCCGGTACGAGTATCCCATTCAAGTCCGATTTGTACTGCGTGCGTTGCGATGTTCATGGTGTTCTCCCAAAGAAAAAATCCCGACAGTGTTTAGACAGTGTGTAATGCGGGTTACGCCATGGAAAGTATGTCGTTCTCACTTTCCTCTGCGACCGGCTCATCCTGTAATTCGTCTTTTATTTTTACAAACAGATCAATATTATTGAAGAAAAGTGGCAGTAAATCCGGATCAAAGAACGTGCCGAGCCCCTCACGCATGATCGTCTCAGTCTTCTCAAGCGAGAAGGCTTTTTTATAGGGGCGCTCCGAGGTGAGCGCATCAAAAACATCAACAATTGCTACGATTCGGGCGAAGATGTGAATATCCGTACCGGAGAGACCGTGGGGGTAACCCTTGCCATCCCAGCGCTCATGGTGCTGGAGAGCAATAATCCTTCCTGATTCCAACATCGGATAGCGTTCCGCATCGGTTAGGATCTTGCCGCCAATGACGGTATGCATCTTCATGATTTCAAATTCATTTGCGTCCAGTTTTCCCGGTTTTAACAAGATACGGTCCGGTATGCCGATCTTGCCGACATCATGGAGTGGTGAGGCGAATCGAAGGGTTTCTGAATCCTCCTCAGACATGCTCGTCAGCGTGGCCAGGGCCTTGGAAAGGGCACTGATACGTCTGGTATGCATGCCGGTTTCAAGATCGCGGAATTCTGCTGCCATGCCAAGGCGCAGAGAAATCTCATACTCGGCCTCCTTGGACAATTTCAGCGCGTTCTGCAGGGCAGTGGTCTTTTTTACCACTTCCGATTCCAGCACTTTGTTCATATCCTTTGATAGATCATTCAGCTTTTTACTGCGAACGTGGTTCATGACACGTAAGCGCATTTCATCGGGATTATATGGTTTTGACAGAAAATCATTGGCTCCGAGTGCCAGGGTTTTAACTACCTCGTCACGGTCAGCCGTGATAACGATCACAGGAATATCACGAAAGTTGTCACTGCGTTTGAGAGCCTGTAATGTCTCAAAGCCGTTCATGACCGGCATTTCAAGGTCTAATAGAATTGCGTCAATGTCCGGTTCTCTTTCCAGAAGATCAAGGGCTTCCTGTCCATTGCCTGCTTTGAAAAGCTGGATGTCGAGTTCCGACAGCATCACATCAAGCATCTCCAGATTCATTAAGACGTCATCTACCGCAAGTATTTTTACTTCGGTATTCATATCATGCCTTTAACCGTGTCTATGAAAAGGTCATATTCTGCTTTGAGCAGCTCCACCTGCTGAGCAATATCGGCACGTGTGCTGGATTTAACCCTGTCATCCAGGGTGGTGGCACAGTCACGGATGCGGTGGGCGCCGACATTGGCTGCAGCACCCTTGATTGCATGAGCTTGTCGGTGAATATTCTTGTTGTCGTCATTTGTGACGCTGATACATAACTGGTTGATTGATTCCGAAGTGCTGCTGATGAACAACCGCAGGAACCTTGGTAGTAACTCTTCGGCGCCGCCAAGCCGTTCGAGCAGTTCAGCGCGATCAAAAACCAGAGCGCCTGATTCATCTGGGCTTTCGAGTCGCTTGGACTGCATTGACTGGTCTACGTTGCTGGAATAATGAGACAGAGTCGCTCGAAGTTTCTCCGAGCGGATCGGCTTTTCAATGAAGGCATCCATGCCGGCATCATGGCATTTCTGACGATCGTTTTCAGAAACATTGGCGGTCATGGCGATAATCGGTATCCGCTGTTCCTGGCCTCTCTCCAAGTGCCGAATCGCCTGCGTCGCCTGTAGTCCATCCATTTCCGGCATCTGCATGTCCATAAAAATAACATCAAAGTGACCGTTACTAAACTGGTCAACCGCTTCGGTTCCGTTTGAGGCCAGTGATACTCTATGTCCCATTTTTTCCAGAAGTATTTTAGCCAACTCCTGATTGATCGGTACATCCTCAGCCAGGAGGATAGAAAGGGGCGTTCCGGTATATTCAAGTAAATCCGCACGGCCGGATGGTGCCGGCACTGCAGCACTGGCGTCATCACCACGAGCAAATGGCAGCAGTACCGTAAATGAACTCCCTACACCCGGTGTACTTGTCACGGTGATGTCACCACCCATCAGAGTGGTTAATTTACGCGTGATTGCAAGCCCAAGGCCTGTTCCACCAAAAGAGCGACTGGTAGATGAATCGGCCTGCGTAAACGGTTCAAAGATGCGCTGGCAGACTTCGGGTGACATGCCTATGCCGCTATCAGTGATGGACAGCTGCAGCTGTAAAGGATCTATCAGGCCGTCAGGAGTAGTGCAGTCGATGCTGACTGTGCCGCAGCGGGTAAACTTTACCGCATTGCCGACCAGATTGACCAGAATCTGCCGCAGCTTTGAACCATCACCAACTAATACCGCCGGACAGTTTTCAGCAACAGAAATCGAAAGTGCCACCCCTCCGGATTCGGCTTTGATGCGAAGTGGCAACAGCGAGGCTTCAAGCATCTCCCGGAGATTGAACGCGTGAGCGTCAAGCTCCATTCTGCCTGCCTCAATTTTTGAAAAATCGAGAATTTCATTGATTATTTCCAGCAGGTTTTCAGCCGAAAAGGAAATGTTTGACAGGTAGCGCTTCTGTTCGTTGATGAGGGGTGTGCCAGCCAGCAATTCTGTCATGCCGATAATGCCGTTCATCGGGGTACGGATTTCATGGCTCATAGTGGCAAGAAATTCACTTTTTGCATTTGTTGCCGCTTCAGCCTGTGCCCGTGCAGCCTCCAGTTCAGCCGTTCTTTGTTGTACCTTCTGCTCCAGATTGTGCATATGGTCACGCAACATATCGTAGAGTGCTGCATTTTCCAAGGCGAATGCACTGTAGGTGATAACGATTGAAAGTGCGCTCAGAGTGGAAACCGGCATGCTGGAATTACAGACGGGGAGCAGGCCGACAAACATTCCCCGGATACGGGAACGGGTTGCCAGCACATGCAGCACCACGGTCATATCTGATTCCGATGCCGAATTTACAATTGGGTGATTCTGGTTAATGGCCCAGGCAAAGCTGCCGGATGAAATAGCAGCGGCGACCTCATTCTCTATGCGAACTTTTGCCGTAGGTGGTTCGCACCAGGTGAGCTCGAAATCGGCTTCCTCATCAATTAAATAAATGGCCAGCGCTTCAAATGGAATGAGCCGGTTTATCTGGGAAAAGGTGGTTTGAATAATCTGGTCGCGCCCCTGAGGTTCTGCAGCCCCGGAAGAAAAATCGCTGCAGGCTGCTACTATATCAAGCAGGGTTACGTGGTGCTGGTTGGTCTCCTCCAGGAAGTTTATCCGCTCCCGGAGTGTCAGCATGTCGTCATTTTCCTGCTGCCTGATCATGACGCTGCTCCTTGCAGTGCGGTAGTGATTTCGTCAAACTGGCTTTCAATTTGCGAAAAAAGTGCGGGCAGTTGGAAGGGTGAGATTGCAAGGCGTTCCCATGCACCAGGAGTAAGAGTCGGCACGAGTCTGTCTCCGCTGCTGCCGAACTCCATGGCGTGGGCGATGAGGTCAGCGCAGTGCAGGATGGCGCTTTCACGCGGGAATTGACCGGCCTGATTACAACGATGGTGAAACTCGACCGGTTCAGCCACCCTGATGGGCAGTTTCCAGCGGCGCAGTAGTGCTCCACCCACATCAGCGTGATCAAAACCCAGACGCTGGCGTTCGACGTCGTACAGACAGAGTTGCTGCTCTCTGGCCGTTGTCATCATGTTCCGGCATATCTCTGGAATACGGATGAACATGACCAGTCGCCCGATGTCATGGAGAATTCCGGCAACAAAGAACCGTTCCAGATTCGCTTCACGCTGGCTGGTTGCCAGTACGCGCGCCGTCAGAGCTGTGCCGATGGAGTGGCGCCAGAAGTGCTCCATTGTAATTAAATCTTCCGGCAGGCCTTTGAAAAGTCCCATGACCGAAACTGCCAGCGCCAAGTCGCGCACTTGTTGTATGCCAATAATTGTAACCGCCTGCGTAATCGTGTCAATTCGCGAAAAATAACCGAACAACGGGCTGTTGGATAACTTGAGAATGCGGGCCGCAAGCCCCTGGTCTTCAGAGAGAATCTTTGCAATATCAGCAATTGAACTGCGTGGATGATTAATCGACTCATCCAGGCGGGTATAAAGGAGTGGCAGTGACGGTACCGACGCAACATCATTAAGCAGGGCATCTATTGTTATAGTAGTCTCAGGGGGCACTTAACATCCTCCGTGCAACGCAAATCCGTTTCAGCTCGTGAATAAGCGGGTGCTGAGGATCGTTATGGATAAAGAGCTGTTCAATCATGTGCTGTGCCTTTGCCAATGCCAAAGGATCGTTGCCGGCATCGCCCGATGTTCCCAGGTCGTCCGCAATTATCTCATCACCTTCAATATCCGCTTCAGAGACACCCCACGTGAGAAATATTTTCAGGTGCTTTGCTGCTAATTCAACTCCGGCTGGAAGGAGTAGCCGCCCGCTTCGGTCACAAACTGCTGATTTGAGGACCATTCCGGCTTCCAGATTGTCTATGGAAAGTATTGCCACCTATGTAGCCTCCTGTCTGCAATTATCTCTGAACTCATTTCAGTCTCGGGAACTACACGATTTCGACCCGATTGCTTGGCTTGGTACAGACAGACATCGGCACGCTGCAAAAGTTCACCAGCCGAAATTTTGTCTGTCTGAGAATCCGGCAACAGCGTTACTGTGCCAAAGCTGGCCGATATATTGACCATAGGATAGTGGGAATCTTCTGGTATAAATGCAATTCTTTCACGCATTCGCTCCGCAACAATGCTGCAGCGGGCAGCGTCCGTCTCAGGGAGTAGAATAACAAATTCTTCACCGCCATAGCGTGCTACCCAGTCAATATGACGGCGGCTTGACATGAGGAGGTTCTGTACACAGCGCTTCAGTACATCGTCTCCCGCCTGATGCCCGTAGGTATCGTTGATTCGCTTGAAGTGATCAAGGTCGCATAGTATCAGCGAAAGTGGGTGCTTGTAACGATAGGTCCGCTCAATTTCATGCTCCAATTGCTGGTCGAGATAGCCGCGGTTAAAGGCTCCTGTGAGCGGATCTCGTATGGAGAGTTCGCGGATTTCAGTCAGACTTTTTTTGAGCGAGTTTTCGAGGTCTAAGATGCGATGGCACCCCTTGAGGCGTACCCGTAATTCAGCCGGGTTGATCGGTTTTACAATAAAATCATCTGCCCCGGCTTCGAGGCCTTCGATGAGATCTTTCGGGGCGTTTTGAGAAGTAATCAGGATAATGAAGGTGTAACGGTCTTCCGCCTGTTTTCGGATAGCCTGACAGAGAGCGGTTCCGTCCATTTCGGGCATCAGCCAGTCGGTGATAACGATTGAAAACGGCTGTGCATTGTAGAGGTCAAGTGCTTCCCGTCCGTTCTTTGCGGATACGTATGAATAACCCTCGCTTTCCAGATACAATTCCAGAATAGCGCGTGAAATCGGATCATCCTCCGCAATCAGGATCCGTGTCGGCGGCATATCTGCTCTCATATCCCGCCCAGACGGAGACATTCTCTACCAATAATTATTTCACAGCCGTAGCGGGGAAATTTGCGGTGAATCCGCGATTCTCCGGCTATAAAGCAGCAGTGCTTCATGTCTGACTCCTCAGGAACTATACTGAAAAAGGCCGCCCGATTTCGAGAAGCCTTTTTAGGTTGTGTTTTATTGCAAAATAAACGGATACGGATTTAGTGCTTGCGACTGAAGTCGCGAAACGAACCCTTGGGTGGGGCAGGGGCCGGTCTTTTGGGAGTCGTTGCATCCCAAATGATTTTGGACAGGCTCCGCTCGATGGGCATCATGGTGATCGCCAGAAGATATACGGACAGAAATGCCAGAGAAAATATGAAGAGCATACTGGCAGAAACGAGAATAGCTTCAATGATGACAGGCATAAGAGCCCCACGGTAAATATAATGAGTTACTACTGCGCGGAGTATACAACGATGGTAGTGAAATTGAAAGCGATCATTATAAAACAGGATAGGATGGGAATTAATAGTAAAATGATAGTAAAAAAAGGGGTGCATTTTTTTTTGTATTTGAGGTATTGTTCAAAAGATAATATTTACGATTTGTGCTGCAATAAAAATTACAGAAATCTGGAGATACCATTGGCAACTACTGATCGAAGCTTCGTCACCAACGTATGGGATTTTTTCTGCTCTCTAAAACTGACTCTTTTTCTCCTCATCTCACTGGCTTTAACCTCAATAATTGGTACGATTTTGCCGCAGGGTGCGCTGCCGCCTGAGTATGTTGCTCAGATCAGTGCTACTAAGTTGCAGATATACACAAAGCTCGGTTTCTTCGATATGTACCACTCCTGGTGGTTCATTGCCTTGCTCTATGTTTTCAGCCTGAATCTGGTCTCCTGCTCAATTAAGCGTCTTCCGCATGTATTCAAGTTTATCAGCGAACCGACTCTGGTTCTGGGCGAGGGACAGCGTAATTCCTTCTCGTTAAAAAAAGAGCTGTCGTTTTCCGGACCCGTCGAAAAAGGTAAGGATCGGCTGGTTGAGTTTCTAGGAAAAGAATTTTCAACGCCGGTAATTACCGAACAAAATGGTGAATATCATCTTTTTGCGCAGAAAGCTGCCTGGTGCCGCCTCGGTGTTTATGTCGTCCATTTTAGTATATTGGTTATTTTTGTCGGGGCAATTATAGGGTCATTGGCTGGATACAAGGGGTATGTAACTATTGTCGAAGGAACTAGCGTTAATGCATTCGAAGGCCGAAACGGTCAGCAGATGCCGCTCGGTTTTGAAGTTCTCTGCGAAAAGTTCAATGTTGATTTCTATGCAACCGGTGCTCCAAAAGAATTCAGAAGCATTTTGACCATTTTGGAAAAGGGCAAACCGGTTCCTGGTTATTCACAGGTAAAGGTTATTGTCAATGAACCCCTAACCTATAAGGGCATTACATTTTATCAGTCAAGCTACGGTCAGGCCAATGAGGGGGGCGAACATTTTATCAGTGTAACCCCAAAGAATGGCGGGGCGCCCGAAAAACTAACTGTTCGTGACGGCGTTGTTGTTACTCTCAAGGATGGCACAACCTTTAAACTGCTGGAAGCAACACAGGAAGTCCGCCAGTTTGCCCCTGGATTTTCAGGCCCGGCGGCTCGCATTGAAGTGACTCGAAAGGGTGCTGCGCCGCAGACTTTTATCGCGTTCAAAAACTTCCCTGAAGTCAATGCACAACGGGGAGATGCCCTGATTTTTGGCTATGAAGGGACAAACGCGAAACAGTACACCGGTCTGCAGGTTGCCAAAGATCCTGGCGTTTGGGTGGTGTGGCTGGGATGTGCTTTGATGGTGATTGGTATTAGTGTCGCTTTTTTTATGTCACATAAACGTATCTGGGTAGTCGTTTCAAAAGGCCACGCCCGTATGTATGGCAACGCCAGTAAAAATCAGGCTGGATTTCAAATGCAATTTGAGGATATTTCTGAAAAGTTTCACGTAATAAAAATCTAACGGAGGTTATCTTACTTATGACCAGTTCCATGTTTTTTAACATCACTACGTTCGCATATCTGATATCAACGGTTGTTTTCTTTGCTTTTTTAGCCAGCAAAAACAAATCGCTTGGCATAGCCGGCAGTTTTATTGCGTATGCCGGACTTGCTGTTCAAACGGTGGCCATCGCCCTGCGTTGGAAAGAATCATACGATATGGGTGTGGGGCATGCTCCCATGTCCAACTTGTATGAATCGATTGTCTTTTTCTCGTGGACGATTATTCTGCTCTTTGCCTACATTGATATTCGTTACAAATACCGGATTGTCGGAGCTTTTGTTGTGCCGTTTGCGCTGCTGGGTATGGCGTGGGCGCAGCTTGGCATGAATACCGGAATAGAGCCACTCGTACCGGCACTGCAGAGTAACTGGCTGCTTTATCATGTTATTACCTGCTTTCTCGGTTATGCCGCATTTGCCGTTGCCTGTGGGATTTCTATCATGTATCTGCTGAGAACCGCCATGGAAGGTACCAACTCGTCGGCACCGGCAGGTGGACTTATGTCAATGTTTCCCCCGCTAAAAGTACTCGATGACCTTAACTACCGCTCGATCATGATCGGTTTCCCCTTATTGACACTCGGCATTATCACCGGCGCCGCCTGGGCTAACTATGCCTGGGGAACCTACTGGAGCTGGGATCCCAAAGAAACCTGGTCACTGATTGTATGGTTTGTCTACGCTGCCTTCCTTCACGCCCGTATCACCAAGGGCTGGGTCGGTAAACGTGCTGCCTGGCTTTCGGTAATCGGTTTTGCTGCCACCATCTTCTGCTATCTGGGGGTCAATCTGTTCCTCTCAGGTCTGCACAGTTACGGCAACTCTAAAATGTAGAGCTGAGACGCACGTAGATTAGAGTCGAAGATTTTTTTGTGATCTTTTCCGGCGGGTGGATGCGATGTGGTGTCCACCCGTTTTTATTATGAAGAGCCTGTGATGTTTTATAGTTGGTGTTATTAGTGGAAATAATCAGAGTTCGTTGCGAGAGTGTCGTGTGAGTACATTTTCTATAATAATTCCGGTGAAACCGGGTGGTTTTGTCGCCGCCTGCCAGCATCTCAAGAAAATATTACCAGATGATCCCTGTTATGAAATCGTGCTGGCAGAAGGATGTGCACCAAGCCAGCAGCGTAACCTTGCGGCGAAGGCGGCTTGCGGCGATGTATTGTACTTTCTCGATGATGATTCATTGCTAGGTCCTGATAATTTTACTCTCTGCCTTGATGGAATGAACGATCCGGCGGTGGCCGTTGTTGGTGGTCCCTCGGTAACCCCCGTGGGAGACAGTTGGCTACAGCAGTTATTCGGGTACGCACTTGCATCTTCATTTGGTTCCGGTGCCGTACATAATCGCTATCACGCGGCTGGTCTCACGCGCAAGACAACAGATAAAGAGCTGATTCTTTGTAATCTTGCTGTACGACGATCACTATTTTTAAGCCTAAATGGCTTTAACGAGTGCCTGTATCCAAATGAGGAAAATGAATTTTTGGAGAGGGTGACGGCAGCCGGTCACACATTACTGCATAATCCGTCCATGCGTATTTATCGCAGTCAACGCAGCACTCTGCGTGCCTTTGTTCGGCAGATGTTCAGTTACGGGCGTGGCAGGGGACAACAAGCGCTTATAACCTCTTCATATCCGGTAACAAGTTTCATACCGCTGTTTTTTGTTATATATTTGGTTGTTGCACTCATGGGTGTAAAGTATGTTTTACTGCTGGTACCACTCATGATATACCTGACGGCGACTTTTATTAGTTCGCTCTGGGTGCTGCGGCGCACCGGTCGTCCCTCTTCCCTGCTCCTGATTGGCCTGTATCCGCTCATGCATGTTGTTAATGGCATCGGTCTGCTGTGGGGATTACTCAACGGGAAACCTGATGCGGTTCAGGATAGCACCATACGGATAAGAAAAATCAAGCTGTTGGGTGTACCATTTCTCGAAAATACGATGTAAAAAACAGCAGATTTGCATCTGCCGAACAGTTCATTGCGGAGAAAAATACGTGGAAATAAGTATCGTCGTACCGGTCTATAACGAGCAGGATAATGTTGAAGCCGTTTATTCTGCCATAAGCTCAGCACTGAAGGCCATGGGCTGCTCTTACGAGATCATCATGGTTGATGATGGCTCATCGGATAAATCATATAACGTGCTGACTACTCTTGCTGCTAAAGATACTTCTCTGAAGGTTATCCGGTTTCGGAGAAATTTTGGCCAGACTGCCGCAATGTCGGCCGGATTTGATTTTGCAAAGGGAAACGTCATTATTCCCATGGATGGGGACCTTCAAAATGATCCCGCCGATATTCCGCGCCTGATTGAAAAAATCCATGAAGGATATGATGTCGTTTCAGGATGGCGGCGTGACCGTAAAGATACGTTTATCACCCGTAAGATCCCTTCTTTACTCGCCAACAGCATTATCTCCCGTATGACCGGGGTTCATCTTCACGATTACGGCTGCACGCTCAAGGCGTATCGCCGCGAGGTGCTGGATGGCATTAACCTGTACGGTGAAATGCACCGCTTTGTGCCGGCATTGGCATCCCAGTTCGGTGCCAAGGTTACAGAACTGCCGGTCAATCATTTCCCCCGTCTGCATGGGGTCAGCAAATATGGTATCTCACGCACACTGCGAGTTATTCTCGACCTCATGACAGTAAAATTTTTAATGGCCTATTCAACCAAGCCGATTCAACTGTTTGGGAAATGGGGTGTCTATACGATTATGGCTGGTGTCGGTACCGGTACCATGACCCTTTATATGAAGGTGTTTGAGCACTTCAGCATGAATAGAAATCCGCTACTTATCCTGACTGCATTCTTACTGTTTATGGGTGTACAGTTTATT
Source organism: uncultured Geobacteraceae bacterium (assembly GCA_903879825.1). GTDB lineage: Bacteria > Desulfobacterota > Desulfuromonadia > Geobacterales > Pseudopelobacteraceae > JACRCG01. The sequence goes on along the minus strand of CAIRND010000347.1, from coordinate 1,708 downwards.
GTGCTGGGGTTGCTGGGTGAGCTGAATGCGAGAACTTATTTTGAATCGCAGGGTAAACCCATTTATGTTGTAAAAGACAGGATAAACCTTGACTGAAAACGTCCTTCGCGTACTTATGATCGCTCCGACCCCCTATTTTGCTGACAGGGGGTGCCATGTCAGGATCTATGAAGAGGCACGGGCGCTAATGAGTTTGGGGCACGAGGTGTGCATTGTGACGTACCACCTCGGTCGTGATATGCCTGGGGTTCGAGTCGTGCGGACACCACCAATTTCATGGTACGGCAAGCTTGAAGCGGGTCCTTCCTGGCATAAACCATACCTTGATATTCTCCTCCTGTGGAAATCTCTTTTCGAAGCCCGCTCATTCCGTCCTCATCTGATCCATGCTCATCTGCACGAAGGGGCTTTGATAGGTTTTGTTCTTAAAAGTTTGCTTCGTCTCCCATTACTGTTTGATTATCAGGGTAGTTTGAGTGGTGAATCTCTTAATCACGGTTTTTTTTCAGATAAATCACTGGTGATGAGAATATTTAAAGGCCTTGAACGTTTTATTAACAGTTGTGCTGATCATATAATTACCAGTTCTGACAAAGGCAGGCAGGAGCTGATACATGATTGGAACATCGCTCCTGAAAAAGTCACTAATCTGATTGATGGTGTTGATACGGACATATTTTACCCCTGTTCTCGAAGCGAGGCACGCCGTGAACTCGGAATTGCTGACGACGCAAAATTAGTCGTCTATCTTGGCCTGTTTAACCGCTACCAAGGGGTGGATCTGTTGTTGGATGTTATCTCTCTTGTTAAAGCTGAAGCCCCGGGCGTGCGGTTTTTACTGATGGGCTTTCCAGACCAGGGATATCGAAATAAAGCTGCTGAGATGGGTATTGACGATGTAATCACGTTTACCGGTCGAGTGAGTTATGATCGCGCTCCGTACTTCCTGAGTGCGGGGGATATTGCCGTGTCACCAAAGCTGGCATTGACCGAGGCCAATGGTAAGCTGTTCAACTACATGGCCTGTGGACTACCTACCATAGTGTTTGACAACCCGGTAAATCGGGAAATACTTGGTGACGATGGGATATATGTTGAGCACGGTAGTAAGGCTTTGCTGGCTGAAAGTATTATTTCAACGATACGCAATAGCGAACGTATAAACTCACTTTCTGAACAGGTGAGAGAACGATCAATCAAGCAGCATTCCTGGGATGCAAGATCCAAACAGCTGGTCTCCGCTTACCGGGCGCTACTGGCGTAGCTGAGGAGATGCACTTTCGTAAAAAAAAATGCATTGAGTGCTAAAAAACGTTGACACCAATAATCTGATTTGCTATAAAACGGGTCTCGCAAGCGGGAATAACTCAGTGGTAGAGTGCAACCTTGCCAAGGTTGAAGTCGCGGGTCCGAATCCCGTTTCCCGCTCCATAAGAAATCAAAGGGTTAGCTCAAAAAGCTAACCCTTTTTTCATGCCTTTTTACCTCGATTGTGCTTGTTTTGTGCTTATTTCATCAGAGGGGTCTTTTTTGATGATACCCATTACAGATTTCAATGTGTTAACGGCTTTATCAAGATGGTTCGGGGCAAGGTGAGCATATCGAAGCGTCATGGTGAGGCTTTTGTGTCCAAGCAGTCTTGAAACTGTAGTAAGGTCAGTCCCAGTCATAACGAGTTGGCTGGCAAATGTATGGCGAAGTGTATGCG
>CAIRND010000346.1 GCA_903879825.1 uncultured Geobacteraceae bacterium | reverse complement strand
CCCGGTATATCGGGAGCCCGCCCCACGTGAGCGCACAGCCAGGGAGGAAATGGAAAGCTCGATGCTTGCCCCCTTGGCGCGAGAATTAAAAGATCTGCGCGACAAGGTCGAGGCCCTTACCCGGCGCGAAGAAGATGTTCGAACGGAAGCATCAGAACCGCAGGAAAGCGGCATAAACCTGAAAAATATTCCCCGCTCTGATCTGGAAGAGATCAAAAAACTGCTTCTTGCCACTCTCGCTAAAAGTCACGAAGGCGATGCCAAAGAAGTTCAATGGCCATCTGTTGCTGATGACGGTACGTTGATGAGGCAATCGGGAGTCGATCTTCTCCCGGATGATTCTCCACTGGCCAGAGAGTTGGCCGCCAGCGGGGTTTCCACTGAACTGATCAGAAAAATTGTTGATACGTTGAATACGTTGCCAGTGCAGAGCGCCAATCAGACCGTCAAGGGGCGACTCGGAGAAACTCTTGGCCGCTTGATCAAATTTGCCGGCACGCTCAAGCTGAAAAAAAACTCACCCCGTATTATCGCTCTGGTCGGCCCGACCGGCGTTGGCAAGACAACGACAACTGCGAAGCTGGCTGCCATGTACGCCCTCAATCGTGGCAACAAAGTGGCACTGATAACTATGGATATATTCAGGGTTGGTGCGGTCGAACAGCTCAAAACCTATTCACGTATCATGGGTATCCCGCTGGAGGTTGCCTCAACCCCTAAAGAGCTTGAAAAGGCGGTTGAAAAACATTCGGCGTGTGACTTGATATTTATCGACACCGCCGGGCGAAGCCACAAAGATAAAGAAAAGCTCGATGAAATGAAAAACTTCCTGGAAGACAAAATTCAGCTGGAGGTTTATCTCTGCCTGTCAGCTACAACTAAGGATCGAGAACTGGAAGAAATACTGAACCGATTCAGAATATTTCAAGTCAGTAAGGTTGTTTTTACAAAAATAGATGAATGTGAAAGTTTTGGAAATATGGTCAATCTGTTGATGAAGGATAATTTGCAGATTGCATACTTTACCACCGGCCAACGTGTACCGGAAGATATTGAAATAGCAACGCCAGCCAAACTTGCAGATATGATTTTCCACGAGGGGGCAGAATGAGCACCGTAACAGGGACGGGCGACCAGGCTGATACTCTCCGCCAAATGGCACGCACAGCAAAAATGAACCAGAAAAGCGAATCAGCACCAACGACCGGATTAGCGGATCAGCAGGGCATCCGGGTTATCTCGGTTACCAGTGGTAAGGGTGGCGTGGGCAAGAGCAATGTGGTTTCCAATCTTGCCATAGCCCTGTCGGCCCAGGGGAAGAAAGTCCTCTTGATTGATGCAGACCTCGGACTCGGTAATTTGGATGTCCTGTTGGGGCTTTCGCCAGTATACAACCTTAACCACGTCCTGAACGGCGACAAAAGTATTATGGATATTCTGATCGACGGGCCGGCGGGTATTAAAATAATCCCTGCCGGTTCCGGCGTTCAGGAATTGACGAGTCTGGGGCAGCATGAAAAGCTGAAACTGCTGGATGAACTGGATATGCTGGAAGAACAGTTCGATATCATGATTGTCGATACCGAAGCGGGTATCTCGGAAAATGTCACCTATTTTACCGTTGCCGCCCAAGAGATATTTGTCGTCGTAACTCCGGAACCAACCTCTATCACTGATGTGTACGCGCTGATAAAACTTCTGGCGACCCGCTATTCGGAACATCATTTCAAAGTATTGGTCAACATGGCCAAGGACAGTGAAGAGGCACTGGAGGTGTTTCGCAAGCTGGCTAACGTGGCTGGTCGCTTCCTGGATATATCGCTTGATTACCTGGGATGCGTTGTCAAGGATGAGAAGGTTGTTGAGGCGGTCAAGCGTCAAAAAGCCGTCACAGAACTGTTTCCGGATTCTGAAGCGGCTCAATGTTTCCATACACTTGCCAAACGGGTTATTGAAAACAAACGGCAAGGGCGGATT
>CAIRND010000345.1 GCA_903879825.1 uncultured Geobacteraceae bacterium | reverse complement strand
GATTCTTTGATGGTGCCGGTCAGTGGGCTCTTGCAGCCGACTGAAAGACGTCCGGTCATGGAGCCGGTGGTGCCGCTGAGCATGCCGGGGGAGATAACCAGTTTGTTCTCATCGCCAAGCGGATGAGCAAGAGGATGAACTTCAGCAGCAACGACCAGAGAGGTCATCGCCCTGCCGCCAAGGCCTGCATATTCGCCAAGGCCACCAATCGTTACTTTCGGGCCGCCTGCGGCCCCCATGTCAATCCGAGCAATTTTGTCCATACGTGTTTCTCCTTTCCCTTATTCTGTGCGTGGCACAGATGAAATTCTCCTTTTCGAAGGAAGGCTGCACCGTTTCCCGTGCAACCCAATGGCCTGCCGCCGTGAGAGAAATCCCGTAGGCGGTCAGGCTCGGAGTAAAAATAGTTGCTCACAGATTAATTCAACTTTGCCTTGATAACATTACGTTGTCCTTCGACTGATGGTTGATAAGAGTATCTAGTGTCTGCTTGAAAATGTCCACCTTGTAAGAGGCGAAGCATTTTTTGTTGAAACAGCCCCAAAATACGCCGGCACCGTAGGAAAGTTGCTCCAGAAGGTAGATGGCTGCAAAGACAGGGAATGATAATTTCGGCTTTTTGATGGCGTAGTCGACACCGGAGGAGCAGGCCAGAACCGTACCAAACAGAATCCAAAGCTCCGGCACGATCAGGGAAATTACCACCAGCGCGGTTGAATAGTAGCGTATCAGGTGATAACAGAGATAATAGGCCAGGCTGCCGATGGCCCGGAGTCGTCCGGCCAGAATTGCGGAAAAAGTGATGGGCAGGCCTTGCGCGCTGATCCGGCGCCGGACGACGGTCGCATCGATGGTGAGCACTCCGCCCGCCAGCAGCAGCGACAATCCTGCCGTGAACGGTGCGCTTAGGCAGAGTGCGAGCACCAGAACCAGCAGCGGAGGGAGCGTCATGCGTTTGCGCCGGGCAGGATGGAGAATCTGCAGCATCCCCTCGGAGGTGCCGTAATCAAAGCGCCGGGACATGAATGAGCGCAGCGAGCTACGATGTTCGTGAAGGATATTTCCTGCCGGAAGGTAGGAAATTGTCCCGCCGTTATCGCGCAGGCGCCAGGTGAGATCGACATCCTCGCCCACATGCATACTGTCTTTGAAGCCGCCGGCACTCCTGAAGGCACTACGTCGAACGAGGAGATTGCAGCTTGGCAGATAAAAGGTGTCGGTACCACCACTGCCGGTGAGCTCACGGGAGCTGATTGAAAGGCTGGACATGACCGCTTCATAGCGATCGACCGCTGATTCGGTACACATGCCGTCTACCTGCCCGCCGACAGCCTGCATGTCGGGGTTGGCAAAGGCCGGCACTAATTCGCACAGCCAACTGCGAGAGGCGCTGCAGTCGGAATCAATAAACGCCAGTATTTCGCCCTGTGCGATAGCGGCACCGACATTGCGGGCTGCCGCCGGGCCACGGCCGACGCCGCCTGAAGGAATCAGGATCGCGCCGAATTCGCGTGCGACCAGTGGTGAATCGTCGCTGCTGCCGTCGTCCACGACAATGATCTGCAATTTTCCGTGCGGATAGGTAAGCTGAGTCAGGGAGGTCAAGCAGCGCCGCAACTCGTCGGCCCGGTTCATCACCGGAATGACAATGCTCACTTCAGGAACCGTTATATTTCGCTCTGGAGTACTCCGCACCCGTTCGGCAAACCCTTTTGTTGTCAACTGCTCCATAACGCCCTGCTCCAGGGCCGATGCGCTGATCAACTTTCCGTCACTGCCCCGTTCGACCAGATCAGCCAGCGAGCGGTTGAGGCGCAGCACGCTCAGTGGCGTTTTTGACATGAGAAAGTTTTCTCCGTCACGTTCCACCAGCTCCACGTTGTGCCTCAGTCGATAGTTCATACGGGTGCGTCCACTAGTAATCCTTCTTCACGGAAAATTCGCACCAGGCCACTGACCGTGTCATCGGCAGATAGCTGGTTCAACGTGCCGGTGCGGGCTTTAATACCACCAGAGAGAAGTGACAGAATCCGTTCAAAAGCGGGCAGTGATGGATCAGGCGTCACCACACGCACCGGGTCGGGTCGGGGAACACCGAAATCAGCGGCAGCCAGGGAGGCGCCGGCAGCGCCGATTTCCCAGAACGGCAGGCCCAGGTGAGCCAAATCCCATTGTTCAACGGTGGCCGTCAAGGCGTTGGTGAGGGCATCAACAGAGGGGTAACGCGGCGTGCGGACCTCCTCGAAGAGAACCATGCAGGGCATCGTGGCGCTGACCATCTGGCGTGCACCCCGGTCTGATTTACGCTGTGCCTCAACGAGCCCTTTTTGGGGGACCAGTGAAACGGCTGCGGCGATGCAGGGGAGGGCCGTTGCGGCAGCGGCAAGGGCAGGGGTCGGATCGTCGCCGCGATCGGTGAGGCGATTACCGGTAAATACGAGTGTCGGTGAGAGAATCGTTATGATGCGTGCCAATACACGAGCATCGGCACTGGCATCACCACCCTCCATGCCATGATCCCAAAAACGGATGCCTCGTTCCGCACCCAGCGAGAAGGCCAGTCTGATGGTGTCATCAAGCCGGGCCGGACCTATGGCCAGGACGGTAACGGTGGCGCCGAGGCTGTCTTTCAGGCAGAGCGCCTCTTCAAGAGCCGCCAGATCAGCAGGGTTCAGTGTGCGCCGCAGACCCCGCTCGCTGATGCCGGCGCCCCGGGTGGTGACGCGGGCGGGAGGCCGGGGATCATTGGTCTCGCGCAGGAGCACGAGGATATCGAGTGTAGCGTTGGGCATGGGATACTCCAAAGATAGGGATAAATTGCCGTTACGTCATTCTGTACGCGACCCCGAAACCACCACGGGGATAGCGCCATCGGGTAAAGGCGTTGCGGTGACAGACAACGTAGCAGGTGCCGCATTCAAGGCAGCCATCATGCACAAACGTCATCTTTTTTTCCTCCTCCGACCAGGTGTAGCAGCGGGCCGGGCAGGAGTTGACGCAGCCCCGGTTGTCGCAGCCGGTGCAGATGTCGTAATCCAGCACAATATGCGGTTCCCGGTCGATGGTGAAACTGGTGTAGTCGAAGATCTCATCGATGTTCATAGTGCTCTCCAGGCGCTGAAGCCATCAGCCAGCATATTGCCCAGACCGACTTTTTCTTTGGCTGATTTTAGAAACAGCTTGGTCAGGTTTTCTCTCGGCGCCCCGTTGATGCGATAGATGCTTTCCATGAAGCTGCACATTAGCTCCGGATATTCATTGTAGATGCGATCGTTGTGCAGCATGTGCGGAGCCTTCCGGGACATTTTAAGGTCTTTGATAACGTAGCTTTCATCAAGGAGCGTTTTGTATGCGGAGAGGCCCCGTTTGCTGAAATCCTTGTTCTGGTGTGCTTCTATCACCGCCTTACCCGCGATTACTCCCGATTGCGATGCCAGGTTGATCCCCTCCAGATTGAGGCCGGTGGCGTTGCAGAGTGCGGCGGCGTCACCAGTCACCAGAATGCCGTCACCAACAAGTTCCGGAATCATGTCGTAGCCACCCTCGGGAATCAGATGCGCTGAATATTCCTGAAGCTTGCCGCCGCAGATCATTTTTGCAACCTGAGGCTGTTCCATAAAAGTATTGAGAAGATCGTACGGGGTTTTACCGCTGGTGCGAAGACTGGCAAGGTGGAAAACCAGACCGATTGAGAGTGAATCGTAGTTGGTGTAGAGAAAACCACCGCCGCGCACTCCGGCGGTGCAGCCGACAAACTCGTTGGCAAAGCCCTGCTCACGTACCAGTCCAAAGCGGTCGTTGATCATCTCGCGGGGCATGTCGATAAGCCCCTTGACGCCAACCGCCATCTGGGAGGGGTCAAAGGTCGGCTGTCTGAGACCGGCTTTCTTGGCGATAAAGGAGAGTACGCCATCAGCCGCAATTACGACCGGCGCCCGTAATTCTCCCTGGCGGCCGACTATGGTCACGCCGGCAATTTTGCCATCCTTGTAGACCAGATCATCAACCGTGGCGCGGGTGATCAGCGTTGCACCGGCCTTGACCGCTTCCTGAGCCAGCCAGTTGTCGAAGCGGGGGCGAAAAATGCTGTAGCCGTTAAACGGGGGGGTGTCAAAGTTGCCCGCTTCGATAACCGTGCTGAAGCTGGAGTCATCGGTCATGAAGGTGACGCCCTTTTTGATGATGTGCCGCCCGAGAGCTGCACGGTCCCAAAAGTCGGGGAAGATTTCCTCCAGAGCCGGCATACGATGCAGGACTCCGCCGAACATGTTCTTTTCACCCGGAAAAGAACCGCGCTCAACCAGTGCCACATCCAGACCGGCGCGGGCCATAACCAGTGCGGCTGAAGAGCCGGCCGGTCCGGCGCCGATAACAATTGCCTGATAGGTCTTGCTCATGATGCACCTCCAATCGCTGCTTTGACCTGCTCCAAAAGGCGCGGCAGCAACTCTGTGAGGTCACCGACAAATCCTTCATCGACATTGGGAAAGATGGGCGCTTTCGCGTCGCTGTTTACTGCAACAATGCGGCGGGAATCTTTAATGCCTCCCACATGATGCATGGAGCCGGAAATCCCCAGGGCCACATATAAACGGGGTGTTACCGTGCGGCCGGTCTGACCGACCATTCTTTCGAAGCCGGTCCAGCCGAGGTCGTAAACCGGGCGGGTAACGCCAAAGGAGACGTTCAGAAGTTGGCACAACTCTTTTAACTGCTCGAAGGTGGCCGGGGTGCACCCTTTGCCGGCGCTGAAAATAACCTCCGCCTCCGTCAGGTCAACCGTCTGCGGGTCGGGCGGAATGCGGCCGGTGATGGTTGCCGCAGCTATGGATACGGGAGTGGCCGGAGACCAGTGCGACAGTGTCGGTACGCTGCTGCGGAAGGTGGCCATAATTACCTGGCTCAGTGCCCGTGGCGGGACAGTGGCGACGAGAAACTTTATGCCATCCCATACCCTGGTTTCAGCAATACGGGTTCCAAGCACTCTGCGCGAGAGCCGCACTCCGTCTGCGCTCTGCCTGACGGTAACCAGTTCCGTCATAATTGCTGCCTGAAGTTCATGAGCCACAACAGGCGCTACTACCGAACCCAGATCATTGTGAGGCAGCAGTAGCAGCGTTGCCATTTCATTTTGTGCCAGTCGGGCGAGGTGTGCGCCAAGCAGTGCCGGTGTGTCGAGCAGGGTTTCTCCGTCGTTTATGCAGGTAATCGTCGGGGTGCCATAGGCGCCGAAGGAGGCAACCTGCTGGCTGTCGGGCATAACGGCCACGGCCACTCCCCACGGTGCGGCAAGGATTCCGGCCAGGCGGGCTGCGTAGGAGAGCAGTCCCCGCCCGGTCTCATCCAGTTCGCCACCGGGAAGATCGACAAAAACAAGTATTTTGCCGTTGATGCCCATCAGATCTCCCTCCCGATTTTATGGCCTTCCCAGATAGCCATATCGATCTTGCGGGGAGCCACGCTATCGCCGATGCGGTACAGTTCCGGCACGGTGCCCTTGAGCTGCATGTAAAGCGAATCGTCTGATTTTTGTCCCATCGCCAGAACGAGTGTGTCGAACGGCCCCCATTCGTCCCAGATATTGGAATAAACGTTGAACCCTTTGATCGTTTTGGCGCCGGTTTCACCGCCAACTTCCATCACGGCGATATCCGGGGTGAAGGTCACTCCCTTCTTGAGGAGTCGCTGCCGTGAGAGGTAGAGATCCTGTGTCGGGCCAAGTTCCGCACCGACGAAGAGGCTTGAAGTAATGATGTGTACGGTTTTCCCCTGATCAGCGAGGAATTCGGCTGTGGAGGTTGCCCGGTGGTGACCATCGTAATCGATCAGACAGACCTTTTCTCCGACCAGTGCCTGACCGTTTAACACCTCCCAGACATTGTAGACCGAGGGGCCATCGGCGCCGCCAACCGGATGCTCTTTGGGGAGACTGCCGGTGGCAATGATGACGACGTCCGGCTTATCCGCTTTAATCTGCTCTGCCGTCACGGTGACACCCAGCTTGATCTTTGTTCCTGATTTACTGACCTGTTCTTTTTCATTGCGTATGATGACGCCGATTTCATCGCGGCCCGATCCCTTCATGGCCGTGAGTATCTGGCCCCCCAGAGCTTCGTTTTTGTCGAATAGTGTGACGTCGTGCCCCCTGCGACCGGCCATTTTTGCGGCCCACATTCCGCCAGGTCCGCCGCCAACGACAAAGACTTTTTTCTTGAACGCCGCTTTTTCAAGGGTGCCTTCGCCCCACATTTTTTCCTCGCCAACCGCCGGATTCTGAATGCAGCCGAGGAGTTTGTTGACCCCCATGCGGCCGATGCAGCCCTGGTTGTCGGCGACGCAGTAGCGGATATCATCCATGCGTCCTTCAAAAGCTTTTTTGGGCATATACGGATCGCAGATCAGTGCGCGGCACATGCCGATCATGTCGGCCTGGCCGGCGGCCAGTACCTTCTCGGCCATGACCGGATCGTTGATGCGGCCGGTGCAGAAAACCGGCAGTTTAAGGCGCTCGCGCATGCCGGCCGCCAAAGGAATGGTGTAGCCGAGCGGGGTGTGCAT
>CAIRND010000344.1 GCA_903879825.1 uncultured Geobacteraceae bacterium | reverse complement strand
TGGACGGAGTTTCGACGATTTCTATCACTTGCGGTACCGATGGGATTGAGAATCAGCGGAGAGCTCGCTGCCTGGACGTTTTTTCTTGTGGTGGTTGGAAGGTTGGGCACAGTGGAACTGGCTGCATCCAGCATCGCCTTCCGAATCAATGGGATCGCGTTCTTTCCGGCTTTAGGACTCGGTCAGGCAGCGGGAATACTGGTGGGACATGCACGCGGAGCAGGGAACGACGATGACATACCGGCCATCGCCTGGCAGTCACTTGCGGTGTGCGAAATATGGATGCTGGCGATGGCGGTTCTGTTCACAACCGCTTCAGCGCCTCTCATGTCGATCTTCGCCGGTAATGGTCCTGAAAGTGTGCGGATTGTGGAGACCGGTTCCACGCTCATGAAATTTGTAGCATTCTATTGCATGTTCGATGCGGCCAATATCATGATCGGGTGCGTTCTTGCTTCAGCAGGAGATACCCTTTGGATTGCCCGTACCTTCTTCATCTGCACCTGTATTTTCCTCGTTTTGCTCTGGTTGGTTGATCGGACTTTTCCTGGTATGATCGCGGAATGGTCGCTGGCCACAATCTTCGTGTTTGCCACAGCGGTTGTCTGGTCGATTCGCTTCCGGTTTGGTGCGTGGAGGAAGTTTCAGGTGCTCAGCTAACTTCAGTTTATCCCTTGCCGCCGCCTGTCATAAGCCTTGAATTAATCATCTGTTTTCTATAGTATCTCCGAAGTTTTCCGCTCTTTCTTCACTTGGAGTCCGTCATGCGATACCTGTTTGCCATTGTTCTATCTCTGCTTCTTGCTCAATCCGTCCACGCCACTGATACCCGTGGTCTCCGTGTGGTTGCCAAAGATCTGGTAACGAACCAGCCCGGCGAAGTAAAGCTCTATAATAAGTCCTATGCCGTTATTATCGGTATCGATCAGTATAAGAACCTGCCGCGTGACCGCCAGCTTAAAAACGCCGTTAGCGATGCCAAGGCGGTAGAAGAGGTGCTGAGTAAAAACTTCAGCTTCGACAAAATCATCCACCTGTATAATCAGGACGCCACCCGGGATCGCATCCTTGAAGTTCTCACCGAAGAATTACCTGCTCAGATGAGCGATCAGGATTCGCTTTTTCTTTTCTGGGCCGGACATGGAGACCAGGAAAAAGGGGCACAGGGCAAAGAGATTGGTTACCTGATTCCTCATGACGGCGAAGTTGGTAAAATCCGCAAGAACCTGTCCATGACCGAATTACGTGATACGGTCTCCACTAAACTCCCTGCCAAGCATGTATTCTATGTAATGGACGCCTGTTACGGAGGACTGCTGGCTTCAACCCGCGCCGTAGATAAGCAGAGCCGCCGTGACCTTGCGTACCTGAAAGAGATTACCAGGGAAAACGTCCGCCAGGTATTAACCGCAGGAGGCAAAGGTGAAGAGGTGCTTGACGGCGGCTACAAAGGCAATTCGATCTTTACCGGTCGATTGGTTGAAGCATTCGAGGCTGCCGGTGATTTTATCACCGCCAATGAGATACAGGCGATCCTCAAGGAAAAGGTGTTTGGTGACTCCAAAACATTCGGGCAGGGGAGAGTTCAGACCCCTGCATTCGGTACGCTGTCCGGCAGTGGCGACTATGTCTTTGTGCCGAACCTGGAGCAGAAATCTAAAGATAATTCTGCCGAACTGGCCAGGATTGAGGCTGAATTGAAGGGTATTGCAGCGCAGGAGGTCGAAGGTGAAAAATATCAGTCCGAGCAGCAGCAGCGCGAGGTTGCGCAGAAAAAGAACACCGCTTTAGCCAGCTTGAAGGCTGAACAGCTCCGCCAGCAGCGGCTGGCAGAAGATGCGAAACGTCAGCAGGAGATGGTCGCAGAACGGGACAGGTTTGATAGCGAGCAGAAACAGCGAGAGCAGCAGCGCAGCGCCGCACAGAAGGCTGAAGAGCAACGTTTGGTAGCCTTGAAAGCTGAATTGGCACGCAAGAAGGTGGCTGCCCCAACGGTCACCACCAGATCACTGGATGCCGCAGTGGCTGAAATTCGTAGAATGAACGGAGAGATTGAAGCGGTCGAGGC
>CAIRND010000343.1 GCA_903879825.1 uncultured Geobacteraceae bacterium | reverse complement strand
GTGAAAATGATCCCTTAACTGTATATAATCTACGAGCGGAAGCTTCGGATCTACACAGGTTGGGGAAATGATCCCTTAACTGTATATAATCTGCGAGCGGAAGCTTCGGATCTACATATTTTTGGCAAAGTTTGGTAAAAAATATGTAATAATGAAGTAATGGTTGATGGGTAATCGGATACCTTTCCCGATAGGGAAAGGTAACATTCCAAAAGCACAAAGTCAAGAGAAAAGTGAATTTATTTTCATCAGCCATAAAAATAAATTATTTGTTTGATTTTTTATTTTTTGCTTGCTTTTTCGCTTTTTTGTAGTAAGTTGCCTGAGCAACTTAACGGTGCTCCTTGATTTTTACCCCCTTGTCTTCCACTTTTCGCAGCCATTCTCGGAACTTCTGGCTTTTAATTTCGGTCTTTACGATGTAAAGAGTGTAACATTCTAAAATTGAAACGACCATGACCAAAAAATCACAAAAATTGTGCTTAAGTCGGGAATTAATTAATAAGGTGAAGGGTAAGATTGAAATTCTGGAAGAGCAGCTTAGGGCTTTGGAAGAGGGTTTGGGGCCTTCTGTCACGTTCGACACTGCGGCGCATCTTGCACGGGTGAGGCCAAAAAATAAATTCGGGGAGAAGGGAATAGAGTATCGAGGGTCAATGGGCAATCCACGCTATAACGTGAGGCTGAAGGAAAAAGGCAAGGTGAGAAATTTCGGCACAGTTAGTACCATACAAGAAGCGAGGGAATTGTCGAAACGGGAGCAATCACGCATCAAGGCTGAAAAGATATCTCAAAATAGGCATGAAATCAAAAAAGTACGAAATGAAATTTTAAATGAGGTCTATAAATGATTATTGGGAAAAATTACATTACCAAAGAGGAAAAGATTGCCAGATTGGAGAGATTGAGAGGGTACTCATTTCTTCAACCGGTTTGCACCCGCTCCTTCAACTTATTCATAGTGGGGGTGGCCATGAGCAACTACGCATGGGCAATGGTTCGGGCCAAATTCTATCAGCGGGTTTTGAAGGATGGGGTGAAAGCCGCTGAAATTTTGCTTGACTCTATGGCCTATACGTCAGAACTTGGAAAACGTCTTATCAAAAACCTTTAATAAAAGAATAACAATGAACGTAAAATTCATCAGCCGGAGCGAATCACCGGAATTTGACACACCCGAACAACTCATGGTGTATTGTGCAAGGGTCTCCAGCCCGCGTCAGACCGACGAAAACTACGAGAGGCTCCTGGCTTACTGCATCGAGCATCAGCATTGGTCAATTTTTGAACTGGCCGATATGACGGTGGAGATTACCACCACACGGGCCATTGCGCCGCAAATTTTGAGGCATAGGAGCTTCAGTTTTCAGGAATTTTGTATTTCTGGCGACAGCCTTATAACCACTTTACCTATAAAGGGCAGAACTAAAAAAATCTCCATTGCCAATTTATATAGATACCAAAGTGATCCCCGAATGAAAGTTTTATTTCAGGGAGGGGTGAGGGTATTTGATGAAGACAAAGGTGTTTTTATCCGGTCAACTATTAAAGAGGTTTTCAAAACGGGGGTAAAGCCTTTACTTAAAGTAACGCTGGAAGATGGTAAAGAGATTAAATCCACAAAAGATCACAAGTTTCTGGTGTATGGGAGAGGATTTTTACCTCTTGAAGAGTTAAAAATCGGGGACGTAGTGGCGGTAAATGGTCAGGAGTTAACTGTGAGGTGGAAACAGATAGTGTCCCTTGAGAATAGTGGGGAAGAGGACACTTATGATATTGAGGTGAACCATGTATCCCACAATTATGTTGCAAATGGGATTGTTGTGCATAATAGCCAACGATATGCTTTAGCCACGGGCATTGAAGTATACGGGGCGCGTCGTCAGGACGTGAAAAACCGTCAGAACAGTATCAATGACATCTCGAAACAGACAAAAGAATGGTTTGAGGCCGTACAAAAGGAGGTGGCAGAACAGTCCTTTGAGTTTTACAATCAGGCCATTGAGGTAGGTATTGCCAAAGAGTGTGCAAGGGTTCTGTTGCCGCTGGGAACAACAACCAAATTGTATATGAAGGGGTCAATTCGGAGCTGGATCCATTATCTACAGATACGCACGGCGGAGAACACTCAGAAGGAGCACCGTGACATAGCCCTTGCTATTCAAGAGATTTTTACCGAGAACTTCCCATACACCGCAACAGCCCTTGGATGGCTTATGGAGGGAGTATGATTTTTGCAAAGTTCAAAGACGGGGGCTTGATTCATGGCGATTGTCTGGAAGCTATGGCCAAGCTCCCAGCCAAGAGAATTGTGCTGGTTCAGGTACAACAGCCATAGCCTGTATCCATACCGAGCGGGAGTTTATTTGCATGGAAAAGGATGAAGACTATTTTCAAAAATCAGTAAACAGAATAAAGGAGCACTATGAGGGATCTAATTTCATTTGAAGGTATCGATGGGGCAGGAAAATCGACACAGATACAAATGCTCGCCGCAAAATACCGGAGCCATCATCAGCCGGTGGTCATTGTACGAGAACCTGGAGGCACGGAGCTGGGTGAGAGCATACGTCGCCTTTTACTGGAGAGCAAAGGGAAAATGTCAATCAAGGCAGAGCTTTTGCTTTTTGCGGCAAGCAGGGCACAATTGGTGAACGACGTGGTAGTGCCCGCACTGGAGAATTTTGAAGTAGTTATCATGGACAGGTTTTATGACTCTACCACGGCCTATCAGGGCTATGGCAGGGGAGTAGACGTGGACATGATTGACCGAATCAACCAGTTTGCTGCGGACTATTGGGAGCCTTCCGTGACTTTCCTTCTCCGGCTGGATCCCGACGAGATGATGGCAAGGAAAAGGAGCAAGGACGGGAAGGTCGGGGAGCTTGACCGAATGGAGCAGGCAGGAATTGAGTTTTTCAGAAAGGTGAGCAATGGTTACGGAATGATAGCCAAAAAGCACCCAAACCGATTTTGCGTGCTGGATGCCAGTGAGCCCCCAGATGAAATTCATAAAAAAATCTGTGGGGAGCTTGAGAGCAGAAAAAACCGGAGACCAAACTGGCCATGAACATTGCTCTTTTGCTCGCACGGGTTGAGGCCCTGGTTCAGCTTGTCGCGGAACTACGGCTGCGTAATGGCCAGTTAATGGCCGAAAATCGGAGGCTTCGGGAACATATCAGGACACAGGGGTTCAGAGGGGAGTTTATGTTTTCGACAAATAATTGAAAATAAATGCCATTTTGAAAAATAAATGGCATTTTATGAAAATAAAGCTTGCATTCTGAAAATAATTGATTAGATTAAATCAGTAACGAAATAAGACAACAATTAAGCACTACGAAAATGACACAGAATTTTAAGCCTTACACCTACCTCCAGACTCGTAAATCTGACGGCATGAAATACTACGGCATGCGGACGGCCAACCAGTGTGAACCAGAGGATGACTTCGGTAAAGTCTATTTCACTTCTGGAGCTTTTGAGGAAGAGTTCAGGCAGAATCCTGAGAATTTCGAGTGGGTTCTTTATATTGCGGACGGAAAATGCTGGAGAGAGTCAGCTTTTAACGCTTCTTTAGCAGAGCATGTTTACCATCATACTCACCGTGTCAGGCAGAGTTCTGGGTATGTCAACGGGGTTAATGCCCCTCATCCTTATGATGGGAGTGCGCTTTTTGGTGAGTTGGCTGAAGTGATACACGAGGGTAGGAGAAAAGGTGGTGCAAAGAATGTTGAATCTGGTCAGATATCAGCACTTGGGAAGATTCAGGGGCCTATTCAGGGGGCAAAGAATGTTGAATCTGGCCATATATCAGCACTTGGGAAGATTCAGGGGCCTATTCAGGGGGCAAAGAATGTTGAATCTGGTCAGATATCAGCACTTGGGAAGATTCAGGGGCCTATTCAGGGGAAGATTCAGGGGCCTATTCAGGG
>CAIRND010000342.1 GCA_903879825.1 uncultured Geobacteraceae bacterium | reverse complement strand
TGTCCGCAGTTCATGGGAGGCATCGGCGGTGAAGCACCGCAACTGAATGAAGGAATCCTCAATGCGTGCAAATGCCTGGTTAAATACCGTCGCGAGTCGACTGAATTCGTCATTGCTGGTGCCAACCGGCAGCCGTTCAGATAGATTATCCGCACTGATCTCTTCTGCCTTACGGGTGATGGCACTGATCGGAGCAAGCACCCTGCCAGCAATGAAGTAGCCAATAGCCAGTGAGATAGCCATTGCAACAGACAAGGTCAGTGTGATGATCAATGCAAGCGTCTTACGTGTCTGCCGTGCCGAATCCTCCGAATGCGCAATCGCAATCTGGTAGGTATGACTTCCCCGTGTCGTCGTGTCGATGAGGACACGATACCATTTGCCGTTACCGGCGTTTATTGAGAGTAGTGATTTTTTGTTGCCGTCAGCGGGGAGAATCTGATCAATGTTTTCACTGATCCAGCCATTTGATGTTGCAACGGGCTGCAGTCCGTCGCGCACTCTGAAAAAGAAAATTGGACCGTGATTGGCTACTTTGGTTAAACCGCCCGGATCATTTTCCAGATATTCATGTATTGCTGAAAAATCTTTGCGGAGGTGCGTATCAATCTGACCGATTACCGCCCGCTGGACAAAGAAATAAATACCACCGGTGACCAGAAGTAACGTTATGATAAGAGCCAGACAATAAAGCAGAGTGAAGCGGGCTCTCACTCCGAACTGTCTAATCATGGGCGGACGTCCCCAGACAAAAGCCAACACCTCTTATTGTCCGGATAAGTTTTTTTTCAAATGGGCCATCAACCTTACGCCGTAACCGTGCCATACTGACATCAATGACATTATCCAGCGGTGTGGAGCGTTCCCGTACCAGCCACACCTCTTTGGCCAGCATTTCGCGCGATACGATGTGATCGTGATTCCTCAACAGATACACGAGAAGTTCAAACTCCTTGGCCGTGAGATCCAGGTTCTCTTGAGAGCGTGTTGCCCGGTGTGCCAGTAGATTTATTTCCAAGTCTGCTATTTTTAGAAGATGCTCTGTCTCCTGCTTGCCTCGTCTCAGCAGCAGGCGAATGCGGGCAAGCAGCTCAGGGAACGCAAAAGGCTTGACCAGATAATCATCTGCCCCGCTATCCAGGCCAAGAACGCGATCCCCCACGGTGTCCCGGCCTGTCAGTAGCAGGATTGGAGTCGTTATGCCCTTGCTGCGAATAGTCTTGAGGATCTCAATGCCATCGCGTCCGGGCAGCATTACGTCCAACAACATAAGATCATATTCACCAGTGGTGATACAGAAATAGCCTTCTTCGCCATTTTGGGCGGTCGTTACCTGATACCCTTCCGCTTCGAGCCCGTTTTTCAGGGCAACAGCAATTTTATGTTCGTCTTCTACCACCAGTATGTGCATAGCACTCTCCGCGAGTCACCATAACATCGACTCCATATAATGCAACTTACGTTTTACTGACAGGACTGTAAGATTTTGGCCTTCAGGTTCTTTTGCAGGTCGTAAGCCTTGTTGGGACTTTGTTTTTCTCTGTTTGTATAGTGTTGAGACGCGCACCCTCTGTCTGCCCCCACGATTTTTATTAGTAAGTTGGCCGATTTTAACAAGATTTCGGTTAACCGAAACTGGACTTAACTGCCTGTTTTATAACAAACGCACCCTCAAAACAGCACGTTTTTTTGGCTGATTTGCTGCGATGCATTATTCCGAAACCACTGCTTACAGTGTTATTGTCAATCAACTGATAACGTAAAGATGAACCACTGCAGTATTCTAATTTTTAAGTGTATCATATTGCTGAGCTGCAGTTGTGGTTGTTGCAGTAATAGTTATGGCATGATAGCGATCACTAATCGCTCAGTATTATGGTGCGATTAATGAGGTGATTAGTGCAAGCATACATTTGGCAGCAAAAAGAATGGCCTGGTTTTTTATCGAATTCAGAAAAATTACTTGTTCCATTACCCGATCTGAGTTCTGGCGGCAGTATGAGCATCTGCAGCTAAGCGACCGGCAGAAGAAAGTGATCAATCGGTTGCCTGAAGAAGGGTCGGGTGGTTTTGAAGGAGGCATTACGACCAAGAAATATGCTTCTATGACCCATGCCAGTAAAGGGACGACTTTTCGGGAATATTTGAATGGGGAATATTACAGAGGATAGGCAAAGGTCGAAGTGTGCATTATGAACTGACCTGCGAATAAACCGCCAAAGTAGCTAAATAAGCATGAACATCCATAGGATCAGTGAAATTCTGGTTACTTCACATTTACTTCACATTCAGGGTAAAAAAGGCATGAAAAAAGGGTTAGCTTTTTGAGCTAACCCTTTGATTTTATTTGGAGCGGGAAACGAGATTCGAACTCGCGACCTCAACCTTGGGAAGGTTCTCAAAACGTATCGTCTTATCTCCATAGAACGGAAAGCTATTGCTTTTATTGCCAGTTTTATAGACTCCTACCAACCTGATCCCCACCATTTACTATCCACTGCTGAGTGTTCACTATACAATTACTATACACTGCCTTGTTATCTGTTAATCATGCTATTCCAAAGCTGGTCGCTAGAATTCTATGTCATCGTAGTTCTTGTAGGTTGCCCATTTATTTTAAACTGATGTAGGGATAAATTTTCAGAATATATTGACAAGAGTCTACTGGATGTCAGAATATTTGGACTCGACTTCAAGGAAGATTCTACACGTTTGGCGGTGAGTTCTCGAAAACTCATCGCCCGTTTACATTTTGGGAACCGAAAATGCGCGTGCCAGCAAGACCAAAAGCGGCGTCATAAATCCCCAACCAATCGCCAGCAGCAGCATCCCGGTCGTTGTCGGCAATGCCTCGGTTGCCCCCATTTTTGCACCGCTGTAATAGGCAAGCGGGCCGCCGATGGCTCCGAAGAGTGCCGCCAGCAGATATCGTCCCCGCAGCCAGGCCATGGAGACATTCAGGGTGGCGGCAAAGTTCAGCCAGAGACAGATCATCCAGGGCGGACTGAAAGGACGGGGAAAGAGGTGCTGCAGCGGTGTAAAAATGCCTCCCGCCACGAATGCGGTGTCTAATGTCACTCCAAGCAGGCCCGCCGCAAGCAGCAGCTTTGCTTCACCGCGCCGATTCTCCTGAAGTGCCAGATGGATCGCCAGAGTCGGTATCATAGCCACGGGGCCGAGCCAGAACATCCCCCGTGCCGCTCCCAGAACTGCCGCAAACCAGGCCGCCTGAAACAGAGCCACGTTGATAACCTTGCGGGTCAGGTCATTCACGGACGTTTCCCATCATTCGGCCAGCGCTGCGGTGTCTTGCGCAGCTTGGAGATATCATAACCCTGTCCTTCCAGCTCTTTCACCAGCCTCTGGTAATCATCCTCAGGTATCTGCGGGGTGCGTGCCATGATCCAGACGTAGTCGCGCTTGTTGCGGCCGATGACCGTCTGACTGTAATCCTCATTTAAGTGCGTGATCAGGAATTCTGACTTGAACGGCCAGATGAACTGCATCCCCCAGGTGGAGTTGTTGACCGTGTCGACGATAAAACCGCGCGGATTGTAGCGTTTGGGAGGACCGTCGAAGCCGCCTTTGTTAAAGGTGAAGACTGTGTCAATGCTGCCGTCCGGTTCGAGCCGATAGGTTTCGATGCCGTTATAGGAATCTGTTTCGATAAAGGTCGGGATGCAGGCGATGACGTACCACGGTCCCATAAAGCGCTTGATATCAACCTTGTTTACCGTTTTGATTGGCGGCAAAGAGGCGCTGCAACCGGTCATAATCAGCAGGGCAATCGTCAAAAACGTATGTTTCATTGTTATGCGCTCCTTTCCAACGGATGTAGCAATGGCTCTCCGCGATATCCCGGTTTGCTGAACAACAGCTGCACCACGCCGGTAAAACGCTCTGCAAAACCTCCCTCGCAATAGCAGAGATAAAACTCCCACATCCTGATAAAACGGTCGTCAAAACCCATTCCCCTGACATGTTCCAGATTGGCATGAAAGGCGTTCCGCCATTCCCGCAGGGTACGGGCGTAGTGCGGGGAGAGGTCTTCAAGGTTATTCAGGCGCAGGTCGGTGGAGCGTGCCACGGCATCGGAGATGGCATGCAGTGACGGACAGCAGCAGCCGGGAAAGATGTAGCGGCTGATGAAGTCAGGTGCGTCCAGGTAACGGTCATACAGGTGGTCCGGCATGGTGATGGCCTGGATCAGGGCGGCCCCGTCAGGCTTTAACCGTTCGGCGCAGGTACGGAAATAGGTCGGCAGATGACGGTGGCCAACCGCTTCAATCATCTCGATCGAGACCAGTCGGTCGAAACTGCCTGTCAGGTCACGGTAATCCTGCTGCAGCAGGGTGATCTGATTGCCAAGCCCTTCTGCGGCGATTCGTTCCGCTGAATGGTCATGCTGCTGCCGCGAGATGGTGGTCGTGGTAACGTGGCAACCGTAATGCAGTGCCGCGTGGATGGCAAAGCCGCCCCAGCCGGTACCGATCTCCAGCACCTGCATTCCCGGAGCAAGCCCGAGTTTACGGCAGATCCGGTCAAACTTGGTAGCCGATGCTTCCTCCAACGTGCTGTCATCCCGTTCAAAAATGCCGCAGGAATAGGCCATGGTCGGGTCGAGGAACAACCGGTAGAAATCGTTACCCAGGTCGTAGTGAGCGGCAATATTCTTACGGCTGCCGCTGCGGGTATTGTCGTTGAGACGGTGCAGCAGGCGGCGCAGAGGGCCGGCAATACGTGCCAGACCTCCTTCAAGCTCCTGCTGAGCCTCCTGATTGCGCACCATGATCCGAATCAGTGACGTCAGGTCGCTGCAGTTCCAGAGGCCGTCCATATAGGCCTCGCCGGCAGCAATGGTGCCGCCAAAGGCAACCCGCCGAAAAAAATCAGGATGTGTGACGCGTACAGTAGCGCTCAAACGTGCATCCGGATCGCCGAATTCCCGGCGCTGGTCGCTATCTACCAGAATAATACGCCCCTGCCTGACAGCCGAAAGGGCTTTCAGCACCAGATTCCGGGCAATTTTATGCAGTATTCCTGACGGTGGAAACGCTCCCTCGCAGCAGGTGCCGTAGATCTGTTCATGGTCGTTCATGGGTGGTAGCGTCCTTTTCTTACGTCAAGTGTTTCCGGGTGCGGGCAGAACGGCACCCCTTTCCATTTCAGGCGCAGCGCCTGCCAGTAGATGGCGGCGATGACCTTGGCAGTCATGAACGGCCAGCGCAGCAGAACCCCGGCCAGATTGCCGCTGGTCAACGGCTGCTGCTGCATGTTCAGGGAGGCGCTGAAAATCTCTGTACCTTGTCGCAGACTGGTCATGTGCACCTTTAACTCTTCCGCTGGAGCGGTGAAGCGCCAGTTATATTCCATGTCCATCGGCATGAAGGGTGATACGTGAAACTCCTTGTCCAGACGGTACCGGTGCCATTCCCCGTCACGCCCGCTGGAACGGGCATCAAAGGCCCGCAGGTATTCTTCGCCCCAGGGGGTGTTGTGAATCTCGACCAGAAAGGCCTCCAGCGTATGGCCGTCTTCATCAAAACAGTAGTAGATGCTGATCGGATTAAAACAGTAACCCAGGTAGCGCAGGTGGGTCAAGAGGCGGACCGGACCGGCGGGGCGGGAACCGAGCTGTCTTTCGACCTCATCCCGTACAGCCTGATCAAGCGGCAGTGATGACGCATGAAAGTAGTCAGAACGCCGGAAACTGGCCCAGTTCGGCCGTTCCAGCGACCAGATCCAACGCTTCGCAAAGACGGTTTCAAGTTCTGCCAGATCGAGATACAGGAAGAAGAGGCTGTAGCGGAACGCATTGCCGACCGGTGTCAGTCGCTGATGCCCCACATGGCCTGTATATATCCGGCTCTGCATGGCTAAAACCCCTTCCCGAACTGCCGGCAGACCGCCAGGGCGCTTTTGACACCATCCTCGTGAAAGCCCCAACTCCAGTATGCACCGCAATAGGAGGTGCGGTTTATTCCGCTGATCTCGTCGCGGCGTTTCTGTGCTTCGAAGGCGGCCGTTGAGTAGACCGGATGGTGATAGGTCAGGCGCCGGATGACCGTGTCTGCGGCAATGGCCTCCGGACTGTTGAGGGTCACGCAGAAATCAACCGGCGCGTTGATGCTCTGCAGCAGATTCATCCAGTAGGTCAGTACAACACTGGCCTGCTGCGTTCGTGGGAGCAGGCAGTTCCAGCTGGCGCGGGCTTTGGGGATCGAGGGCAGAAGCCGGCTGTCGGTGTGCAGCACCGTAGCGTTTTTCTGGTAGGGAATGGCGCCCAGCAACTCGCGTTCCGCATCGGACGGGTCGGCCAGCATCGACAGCGCCTGGTCGCTGTGACAGGCCAACACCACATGGTCGAACACCTCCGGTTCGCCACCGCGCGGGGTGACCGTCACCCGATCGGCAAAACGCTGCACCCGTTCCACCGGAGTTGACAAGCGGATCCGGTCGCGGAAGGGTCTTGTCAGCGGTTCCACATACTGGCGTGAACCACCGGTGACCACACGCCAGGTCGGCTGATCAAAGGCGTTAAGCATGCCGTGGTTGGTGAAAAACTGCACGAAGGCTGCCGCCGGGAACGCCAGAAATTGAGCCGGATCAGCTGACCAGACCGCCGCCCCCATGGGGACCAGAAATTTTTCGATGAACATCTTCGAATAGCCGCGTGCCTGGAGATACCTGCCAAGTGTCAGGCTCAGGTCGCTTCTGCCGTACAACTCCGCCGAGGCGCGATTGAAGCGGAGGATCTCCAGCAGCATGCGCCAGAAAGGGATGCTCAGGAGATTGCTGCGCTGGGCAAAAAGTGTGTTCAGGTTGGTGGCGCTGTACTGCAGTCCACTGGCTTCGCAGACGGCTGAAAAGCTCATCACGCTCGGCTGCGAGGGGACGCCCAGGCGCTCCAGCAACTTGATGAAATTGGGGTAGGTGCGCTCGTTGAAAACGATAAAACCCGTGTCCACCGCGTAGTTTATTCCGTTATGGGGCACATCCAGAGTGTTGGTGTGTCCCCCCGGATAGTCGTTCGCCTCGAACAGGGTGATTTCATGTTCACCGCACAGCAGGTGCGCCGTTGTCAACCCGGATATGCCGCCGCCGATGATTGCTATCTTCATAACCCACCTTTCATGTGTCACCGGCAGACAGCTCTATCATTTCCTTCAGATCATCCTCGATCTTTTCTGGTGCATCGCTCGGAGCGTAGCGCTTCAGTACCTGTCCTTCACGATTGACGAGAAACTTGGTGAAATTCCACTTGATCGCCTCACTGCCAAAAAGCCCTGGTCGGGCTTTCTTGAGGTGTTGATAGAGCGGATGCGCATCGCTGCCGTTGACCTCGATCTTGGCAAACAGAGGAAAGGTGACATCATACGTGAGCGAGCAGAAGCTTTGGATCTCCGCCTCATTGCCCGGTTCCTGATGACCAAACTGGTCGCAGGGGAAACCGAGAATGGTAAGTCCCTTGTCCCGATAGCGTCTATAAAGGGCCTCCAATCCAGCATATTGGCCGGTGAAGCCGCATTTACTGGCGACATTGACGATCAGCAGCACCTGACCTCGGTAGGTCTCCATAGTCTCGGCCTGTCCAGCGATGGTTGTGACGGTAATTTCGTAAAGATTCATGGCTCTCCTGTAAAACGGGGCAGAGTTATTCCTGCCCCGTTAGATCTTCTTTAAGATGGTTATGCTACGATCAGGCGAGGTCGAAACGGTCAAGGCCCATCACTTTTCCCCACGCCGCTAAAAAATCGTGCAGGAACTTCTCCTGCGAGTCTCCGCAGCCGTAGACTTCCGCAACGGCACGCAACTGGGAGTTCGAGCCGAAAACCAGGTCGACACGGGTGCCGGTCCACTTGAGTTCGCCGCTTGTGCGATCGCGACCCTCGAACAGGTTGTCGTCTCCCGGGGTCGGCTTCCAGGTGGTGCCCATGTCGAGCAGATTCACGAAGAAGTCGTTGATGAGTGTTTCCGGCCGCGTGGTGAATACACCGTGTGGAGACTGGCCGAAGTTGGCATTAAGTACGCGCATGCCGCCAACCAGAACAGTCATCTCGGGGGCGGTCAGGGTCAGCAGCTGCGCCCGGTCGATCAGCAGTTCCTCTGCCGATACGCTGTACCTGCCTTTGAGGTAGTTGCGGAAGCCGTCTGCAGCCGGCTCCAGTACAGCGAACGCCGCCGCGTCGGTCTGCTCCTGAGACGCATCCGTGCGTCCCGGCGTGAAGGGAACAGTCACTTCAAAACCGGCATTTTTTGCGGCCTGCTCGACTCCTGCGCATCCCCCCAGAACAATCAGGTCGGCGTGGGAAACAGCCTTCCCGCCCGACTGCGCGCTATTGAACTCCTTCTGGATACCCTCAAGGGCCTGCAGCACCGTCGCCAGTTGGTCCGGCTGGTTGACCTCCCAATCCTTCTGCGGTGTGAGACGGATGCGGGCGCCATTCGCTCCGCCGCGCTTGTCGGAGCCGCGGAACGTGGATGCCGACGCCCATGCGGTCGAGACCAACTGGGAAATGGACAGCCCCGAAGAAAGGATCCTGCCCTTGAGTGCGGCGATGTCCTGCCCGTCAATCAACGCATGGCTGGCCGCCGGAACCGGATCCTGCCAGATGAGTTCTTCCGCAGGAACCTCGGGACCAAGATAGCGTGAGCGCGGACCCATGTCGCGGTGAGTCAGTTTGAACCAGGCGCGGGCAAAGGCATCCGCGAATTTTTCGGGGTTTTGCAGGTAGTTCCGTGCGATCGGCCCGTAGATCGGGTCGAAGCGCAGCGAGAGGTCCGCCGTGGTCATCATCGGCCGGTGCTTCTTTGACGGGTCGTGGGCGTCAACCACCATATCATCGTATTCAACGTCTTTGGCCAGCCACTGATGGGCGTCGGCCGGGCTCTTGACCAACTCCCATTCGTATTTGAACAACACCTTCAGATAGCCCATGTCCCACGTGGTCGGGTTCGGTTTCCAAGCCCCTTCGATGCCGCTGCTGATTGTGTCGCCCCCCTTGCCGCTGCCGAAGCTGCTACTCCAGCCGAGCCCCTGGGCCTCGATGGGGGCACCTTCCGGTTCGGGACCGACATGGGCGGCATCGCCGGCACCATGGCATTTGCCGAATGTGTGGCCGCCGGCGACCAGTGCAACGGTTTCTTCGTCGTTCATGGCCATACGGGCGAAGGTTTCGCGCACGTCATGGCCGGAGGCAACCGGATCCGGCTCGCCGTTCGGGCCCTGCGGATTCACGTAGATCAGTCCCATCTGCACAGCGGCCAGAGGATTTTCCAGTTCCCGGTCACCGGAGTAGCGCTTGTCGCCCAGCCATTCGTCCTCAGCCCCCCAGTATATGTCTTCTTCAGGCTCCCAGATGTCTTCGCGCCCGCCGCCAAAGCCGAAGGTCTGGAAGCCCATCGACTCCAGGGCGCAGTTGCCGGCAAGGATCATCAGGTCGGCCCAGGAGATCTTCCTGCCGTATTTCTGTTTGATCGGCCAGAGCAGACGGCGCGCCTTGTCGAGGTTGACGTTGTCAGGCCAGCTGTTGAGCGGCGCCAGGCGCTGCGAGCCTGACCCTGCACCGCCGCGGCCGTCACCGGTGCGGTAGGTGCCTGCACTGTGCCACGCCATACGGATGAATAGTCCCCCGTAATGACCATAGTCAGCCGGCCACCACTCCTGCGAGTCAGTCATCAAAGCGTAGAGGTCCTTCTTCAGAGCCTCCAAGTCGAGCTTTTTGAACTCCTCGGCATAGTTGAATGCCTTGCCCATGGGGTTGCTCAGGGGTGAATGCTGATGCAGGATCTTGAGGTTCAACTGTTTCGGCCACCAGTCCCTGTTCGACGTGCCGCTTCCGGCAGTGGCGGTTCTTCCTGTTACCGGACATTTGCTCTCGCTAGTCATCTCTGTTCTCCTTTCGCTCATAGTGTGTTTACTGAATCCACCGCGACACCAGCGCGGCAAAAAGGGTTGTAACCCCGCACAGAAAAAATCCCCAGCAGATATCGACCCAGACCATCCTCACCGGCCAGTTCTCCAGCGTGGCCATGTTGGTCATGTCGTAGACTCCGTAGACGACCAGTCCGAACAACCCGCCCCACAGCAGTGACGAAACCACCAGATTGGCCTGATCTACCCTTGGCAGG
>CAIRND010000341.1 GCA_903879825.1 uncultured Geobacteraceae bacterium | reverse complement strand
GCATATTTATAAAGGCATCGTGCGGCCCGAACACCAGTGACGGACGAAAAATTGTCCACGCCAAAGCGCTCCCTCGCACCGCCTCCTCCGCCTGCCACTTGCTCCGGTGATATTCTGCAACTGCCCCCGGCCGGGTTCCCAAAGCCGACATCTGCAGATAACGGCTGATTCCGCACTGCGCCGTGGCCGCCACCAGGTTGGCGGTGGCCTGGACATGCAGGCGGTCAAAGGTTATCTTGCGGGCAGGAAATTCGCGAATAATACCGACCAGATTAATAACAGCATCGCACCCTCCAACATTCTGTTCGAAAGTTTCCCGCCGGGTGATATCCCCCGTGACCTGTTCAACATCTTTTTGTGCAGTTGTGCGGCTATGCACCAGAGTGCGCACGGAATGGCTACGCTTCAGCAGCTCACGTACCAGACACTCTCCGACAAAACCTGTCCCACCGGCTATGAATATTTTCATGGCAACTCCTCAGGTCAGTTGAGCTTCTGGATCACCAGCAACAGTGTCACCAGCAGCGGAAAACAGTTGATGTACGGAAAGAGCAGCGAGCCGGAACGAAACATTGAGAGAAAGACTATCGGCACCGGAAAAAGTATATACCAGAGTGCCCCGGGGCGCTCGATCAGACCAAAGGCAGGCAGGAGCAGAGCCGCGACGCAGAGGGCGCCCATCCAGAGCCAGAAAAAGGCGCTGTAGCCCGAAAGCGGCCCCTGACTGTTCAACAGGGGGATTCCGGCCTGGCGGTAATCAGCAGCATGGCGTCGCTGAAACAGCCAGAAGTGCGGTACCTGCCACAGAAACAGCAACCCGGCAAGCGTAATGGCCCGGTAATCACCCGGCTGACCGCCAGCCAGACACCAGCCGATCAGTGGTGGAAATGCGCCGCACAGAGCTCCGACCGGCAAAGCCAGTGCGGTTCGTATTTTGAGAGGGGTATACACCGCCAGATACCAGCAAAGGGCCGCCGCTCCAAGCAGTGCCGGCATCCAGCCACCCACAGCTGTCAGAAGAAACAGTCCGGGTATAATTGCAGCGGCGGCGATTACCGTCGCCTGTGAAACTGTCAGATCACCGTTCGGGAGAGGACGCAACCGGGTTCGCACCATCCGGGCATCCAAATTGCGCTCCATAATCTGGTTAGCGGCAGAGCCGCCGACTGTCAGCAGAAAGACGCCGCCAAAAGCAGCGCAGAGGGGGATAGTTTCGATGGCAGCCGGGAACAGAAGATAGCCGGCCACTGCGGCAACGCCATTCAGGAATGACAATTTAAGCCGGAACAATGTGGCAACCGCGCGGTTCATTTCAGGCTCTTGATAAATTCAACCAGTGCCGAGACCTCTTCCTCCGGCATGTCCGGATTGCCCGGCATAATCGGCGGGAAGCCTTCAACCACTGTAGCGGCAGGCAGGCGGATCGACTCTTTTATAAAAGCTTCATCAGCGGTCACCGTCAGTGGTTTCCCGTCTTTTTGCACCTTCACCTGGCTGGCATAAAGCCCTTTAAAGGTCGGCCCGACGCTGCTGCCGCCATCGATCGAGTGGCAATTGAGACACCCTTTCTCCGTCGCCAGCTTCCGCCCGTCCAAGCCTGCCGCAGTGCCGCCGGTTGCCGCCTCATTCAGCCAGGCGGCAAACTGCTGTTCCGAAAGCGCCTCAACCGTCGTAATCATGGCGGAGTGCTGGGTGCCGCAGTACTGCGAGCAGAAGAGATCATAGCTGCCCGGCTTGGTCGCCACGAACCAGGCATAGTTATCCATACCGGGGACGATGTCCCGCTTAACCCGAAAGGCGGGGAGAAAAAAACCGTGAATGACATCTTTGGAAACCAACGCAACCCGCACCGGCTTACCGACCGGCACATAGAGCTTCGAGCTGGTTTTACCATTGGCATAGGTGAAATTCCACGACCACATACGCGCCGTGGCGGTCACCGGAAGAGCCCCGTCCGGCACTGTGCGCAGCACCAGATATTCCTTCCAGCCATACCAGAACATGGCCAACACCAGCAGGCTCGGCAATACGATCCAGACTATTTCCAGCCAGAGATTTCCCTCGACCTGCGAAGTCGGTTGCGGCGCCCGTGAACGGTGGTAGCGAAACACAAAGGCAAGCATGACCAGGGTGAT
>CAIRND010000340.1 GCA_903879825.1 uncultured Geobacteraceae bacterium | reverse complement strand
GCAATAACCAATCCAACTACCAACTCGTACAAGCGTCTGGTTCCCGGGTTCGAAGCTCCGGTAAATATGGCATACTCAAGCCGTAACCGTTCAGCATCATTGCGTATTCCTATGATGTCCACCAATCCAAAAGCTAAACGCGTCGAATACCGTACACCCGATCCATCCTGCAACGGTTACCTGGCATTTGCCGCCATGCTGATGGCCGGTCTGGACGGTATCGAAAATAAAATTGATCCAGGTCAGCCTCTGGACAAGGACATCTACGGTCTTTCTCCTGAAGAACTGAAAGATATCCCATCAGCACCAGGTACTCTTGAAGAAGCTCTGAAATGCCTCAAGGATGACCATGAGTTCCTGCTGAAGGGTGATGTATTTACACCAGACGTAATCGAGAAGTGGATCGAGTACAAAACAGAAGCGGAAGTAAATCCCGTTCGTATGCGTCCTGTTCCTCTTGAGTTTGAACTGTACTATGATATTTAATTGACTGAGACATAAATAATTAAGCAACAATGAAGGGCACGAGCAATCGTGCCCTTCATGCGTTACAAACTTTTTTTACCTTTTTCTGGGTTAGTAGGATTTTATAGTGGAGAATACAATGCGAACTTTTACCATGATGATACTTATGGAGTAAAATTGAACTCTGAAATTGTGATCAGAAAAAATGATTCCGATTTCAGGCTCGTGAGATGCAGTGAGGTTAGAGACAGTAAGGATTATCCTCCATTCAGCTGTCACGTAACACACTAAAAAACAGCATCATTCAGAGTGTGTGTGGGATGTAAATTAGTGACTATTTACTGCCGATATGGTATCAACCCTCTTCGAAGTAGCAACAAACCCGTGCTAACACTCTGATATTACATTTCGGAGTAAACTGCATGATTGTACCAAAGCTGTTATGGTGGCGCATATTGCCCGTAAAAAGCAGGTGCGCGGGATGATGACTGCATACAACAGCTATAAGGCAAAGCAGGCTAAGGTAAAGGGGGCACGGCAGAACAAAGATCCTAACGATGCGGCAGCTCTGACTGATACCATTAACAAGATAACAGACAAGCTTGCAAATGTTGACAAAACGGCTTGGAGAGCGGAAGATACTGATCCTTTTCAAGCTGCACTGCTTACTGTCAGGGTTGAGATTGAGAACGTAATGACACCCACGCCAACAGAGTAAATGCTTGCCTGGTTGAAGAGCAAAAATTTTGTCGATGTCCGTATTCGTAAATGATACTGTGTATTTACGAGTGCTGGTGCACCGGCACACTAATTTTAGAGAGAGAATTCGAAGCAATAAATTGATTAGCATTACTATTACTTCATAGGTTGAAAAACTGGTTTTAAATTTAAAAAACAAAATTTATAAATCAGGATTTGTGTCCATCCATAGAGTATTGTTTTTGACCCCCAAAAGGGGCTTTTAAGCTCTGAAAACAGCTATTTTTGGGATATAACTCTATAGGTATTAAATAGTTGGCTTGGTCTGACCCCAAACGACCTCGCCAAACGACCCCGAATATGGTTGAGTTGATTAAATTGGTGTGCCGGTAAGTACGGAATAACACGGAGGGTACTGATGCCTGAAATATGTCGTTTTCTTGGTATAGTTATCAGTATGTATTTTGACGAGCATAATCCACCACATTTCCATGTGGCTTACAATGAGCATAAAGCAGCAATCGCAATAAAGACTTTGAATATATTGGATGGCAGTCTTCCAGCCAGAGTACGAGGTCTTGTTGAAGAGTGGGCGGAACTTCATCAAGACGAAT
>CAIRND010000339.1 GCA_903879825.1 uncultured Geobacteraceae bacterium | reverse complement strand
TGGGCAAGCACTGTGGCTGTGGTTGTTCCGTCGCCAGCAACATCGCTGGTTTTGGATGCAACTTCGCGCACCATCTGAGCGCCCATGTTCTCAACAGGATCAGCAAGTTCGATCTCTTTTGCAACGGTCACGCCGTCCTTGGTTGAGGTCGGTGCACCAAATTTTTTGTCGATCAGAACGTTACGTCCGGCAGGTCCGAGGGTAACTTTAACAGCGTTGGCCAGTTTATCGACACCAACTTTAAGCCTCGCTCTGGCTTCAGTATCATACAGAATATCTTTTGCAGTCATCGTTATGTTTTCCTCCAATAAGGTTTTAAAATGTTAGTGATATTAAAGAATGGCGAAAATATCCGACTCACGCATGATGAGGTAATCCTCACCTTCCACGCTCACTTCGGTGCCGGAATATTTACCATAAAGCACTTTGTCGCCAGCCTTCACCTGCATTTCAAGCAGTTGACCGCTGTCAGCAACTTTACCTGCACCTACGGCAATAACTTCACCATACTGCGGTTTTTCTTTCCCGGTATCAGGAATATAAAGACCGCCCTTGGTTTTTTCTTCCGCCGCTGCAGGCTTAACAATAACTCGATCAGCTAAGGGTTTCAAGTTCATTGTCTTATCTCGTTTGGGTTTTTGATTTAATAGTAAGATACTACGGTAAACAATTAATATCTTTTTTAGCACTCAAGCAGACAGAGTGCTAAAACGATTTTGAATAATAATAAAAACTTTATCTCTTCCAAACACTTTTTGCACTGCAGAACATGGATTTTTCACTTTAGCCACAAAACCATGCATCAGGCACTCTGTAATACCATCGGCAAAATAACCATAGAAAAACTGGCAAGCATCCACTCAAAAATGAAGGCCGATACCGCCACTTCTGACGACCGTATCCTCGCTGCCCTCCTGGAGGAGATCACAGCACTTGCAAAAAAACGCGTCTCGGTTGCGTCGAATGAAACCGAACACAGCAAGGGCGGTGACGTGTGGGTTGAACGCACCCAAGGGCACTTCCCGCACATCAGGCTGCATGGCGGCGCACTTGAAGATGATCCGATCGCCTGAATTTGCTCCTGATTAAACGAATATCTTTCTGTGGCCACTGAAGACACAAATCCTGACGTCTTCAGTGCTGCGCTTGGTGACGTCGCAAAGGCTCGTGGCATGGCACAAATTGCGAAAGATGCGGGTCTACCAACTTTTCACTTGCAACTACTTTCTCAAGACCGATGAGAACACAGTGATTTTTGTCAATGAAAACAAAGTTTCATCTGAAAAAAAGTCGGTTATCATCTCCGCAACACCAAACATCGAGATATACACTCGCCTGTATAAGGACGACTTAAAGGTTTACAGTGTCGAAAATGTCATTTCGAAAGGCAGAATCGTTCAGGATTCTGAAAGAAGTTACACACGGCAGTCAATTAAAAATGAGAGTAACAGGGAACTTGTCAGACGAAAGGTGAAGGAAATCAATGATAACCCTGCAGTAGAGGTCGTTATTACATTCAAGGGATACCGTCATCATTTTCCCAACAAAGATACATCAATCTACTTTTTCAGTTCGGAAGGGACAGACAAACTAAAAGGAAAGGATATCGCTGTTTTCGGCACTCCAATCATTCCACCTTCAACCACGCTACTCTATGCAACGCTCTGTGGTGTTATAATTTCAGATGATGATATAAAAAAGATGCCCTATCGAAAAGTAGAATTTGACGACTTCACTTTCAAGTTCAACGCGTATGTAAATCCAGAACTCTCAAGGATTCATCTTAGCCTTATCCAGCAGGAGCTTACTCAAGCGGTGGGAAGAAACAGGTACCTAAAACGGAAGACTGCACCGTTTACCTCTACAGCTCCTTTCCTATCAGAGTGTTCAACGAAAAAGATGTAAAGGCAACAGAAGATGCAGAAAAAATAGAACTGGAATCAGGTGTTGAAGAGGAAAATATCATTGACGTTATAAAACCTCTGCAACCCAAACCAATAAAACGCTCGATGATAGAGAGATTAGCACCTGATCAAAAAATGAGACAGGAAATGAAAACGGTCGACCAGAAAACAATAAAACCTATTCAAATAAAACAATATACAGCTGAAGATGATGAAAAATTACGGCAGCTAATCGACGAACTTTTCAAATATCGATAACCATAAAACAATAAAAACAACGCTATGAACAATTTTAACGCAACATGCCAGCATCAGGATTCACTCAACTTTATGACACCTCGCCACCAGATGGACTATGAAAGTCATTTTGACGAACAAGATGAAGAGATAAGGATGCTGAATCAAGAGTTCCGTGAAGGCAAAGCTCCCACAATCGCGAAACAAGATATTAACGAGGGAGAGAGGAAAAAAAGGTTTTCGGATAATGACAGAGTAACGGTAAGAGTTCCATTACTCCTAACATCAGCGCTTTTATCGCTACCATTCGAGAGGAAACAATAAGCTCTATGGATATCTGGGCTGGCGGTTGTCACTATATGTGCCTGAAAATCTTATAACGACTAAAGAAGCAGGATTAATTCTATCCTACTTGGCGGTTATGAAGAATCTTGGAAATGTCTGTATTTATCACTTATACAGGAACAGTTATACAGAAGCACGCAGGAAAAAAAATACAACATTCTATCAAGTGTCTGACAGGGGTTGCGACCTACCGCGACAGAATTACAGTGCGGATTAAAGAAATATTTCATAGACTACAGTGTTGATAGGTCGCATCGGTCGTTGGGCTACGGTACACCTGAAAAAGTTTACCGGGCAGCCAGCGGAGGCGGTGCAAGGATAGTTGACAAGTATGGGAAGTTGAACAAGCCGACAGAAGAGTTAAAGGTAAAAGAGGAGCAGTGCCTTTCCGCTGCATGAACAGGTCAGGTTACCAACTTAAACTCAGCCACTTTTTGTCTACCGGTTGGGGTCCACTTTAATAATCCTCTGAATGGGGTGTGATGGAAAACAAGAAAGAATACAGCGGAAAAGTTCTTGTAGCTGGAGCGACAGGAAAAACTGGTCAGTGGGTGGTGAAAAGGCTTCTGCAGTACGGGGTTCCGGTTAGGGTGTTTGCACGGGACAAAGCTAAAGCT
>CAIRND010000338.1 GCA_903879825.1 uncultured Geobacteraceae bacterium | reverse complement strand
GTATCATTGCGTGTCAGCCGCTTCCGCCCGTCCGGGCGCGGAGCAGACAACTGGGAATCTCTCCGGCCGACTCCCACACAGCTGCTTGAATTTTCTGACTGGCTGGCAAAAAGCGGCGATGTACGCACCGGCGACAGTTTTTTCTCGCTGACAACACAGGAGCGCCAGGGATTGGGCCTCAACCTGTGCGGCGCAGCCAAGCTCACCTGCTGCGTGAGCCCCACCGGTCACATGTATCCCTGCGCTTTTCTGCAGAGCGATCGTTTCGAAGCTGGCGACCTTCGCACCAGCACCTTTCAGGAAATCTGGGATAATTCGGAAATCTATGAATCATTCCGTAACCTGCGCATTCATTCCTGCGAAGAATGCACCCGCTTCGATCAATGTCACGGTGGCTGTCCTGCCGTCGCCTGGCATCTTAAAAATGATATTAGCGGCGGCGATCCCGAGTGCCTTGAGCGCTGTGTGACCTCAATCGCCGACAACCGACTGGCCACTGCGGCATAATAAATTAAGTCCCCCTTTACGAAAGGGGGATTCAGGGGGATTTGACGCTGCTGTCGAACCAAATCCCCCCCGCCCCCCTTTCGTAAAGTGGGGAGCACAACCAATAAGTAAGGAGCTACCACCATGATGTTCCCGAATCTGTTCTCACCCCTTAAAATAGGTACGGTCGAGGTAAAGAACCGCATTTCATTTCAGCCGCACCTGACCAACTTCGCGGTAGACTGCCTCCCGAGTGAACGGCAGATGTACTACTGGGGAGAGCGCGCCAAAGGCGGCGCCGGCCTGATCATTACCGAAGAGATGAGCGTCCACCCGACTGACCGGGCCTACGAGAAACTGATCGACGTCTATCATGCCGAGGTACTGCCCGGTTTCAAAAAAATCACCGATTATGTCCACCAGTACGACGCCAAAATTTTCGCCCAGATCAACCACAATGGCCAGCAATGCGATGGCGCTATCTCCCGCCTGCCGGTTTGGGCGCCAAGTCCGGTACCGGATATTCTCTTTCGTGAAACGCCGAAAGAGATGGAACCGGAGGATATCGAAGAGGTCGCCCGCTATTTTGCCCATAGCGCCATCCATGTACGGGAAGGCGGTTTTGACGGCATCGAGATTCAGTTCGGCCATTCCAGCCTGGCGCGCCAGTTCCTCTCTCCGCTGACCAATCATCGCAGTGACGAATATGGCGGCTCACTGGAAAACCGTATGCGGGCGCCACTCAAATTCATCAGCGCAGTCAGAAAGGCGGTCGGCAACGACTTCACTCTCGGCATCCGCATGTGCGCCGACGAAATGATCCCCGGTGGCCTGGATCTGGCACAGGTTCAGGAGATCGGTGCCCGTTTTGAAGCATCGGGCCTGATCGACTTTATGGATCTCTCCATCGCCACCTTCTACAACCTCTACCTGGTGGAAGGATCGATGCACACCCCGCTCGGCTACACCATTCCTTTGGCGGCCGGCATGCGCGAGCGCCTTAAACTGCCGGTTTTCTGCACCGGCCGCATCAACGATCCGGTCATGGCCGAGAAGGTACTGGCCGCCGGCCAGGCCGACATGATC
>CAIRND010000337.1 GCA_903879825.1 uncultured Geobacteraceae bacterium | reverse complement strand
TGGGAACCCGGCCGGGGGCAGTTGCAGAATATCACCGGAGCAAGTGGCAGGCGGAGGAGGCGGTGCGAGGGAGCGCTTTGGCGTGGACAATTTTTCGTCCGTCACTGGTGTTCGGGCCGCACGATGCCTTTATAAATATGCTGGCAGCCCAGCTGCGGCTTGCGCCTGTCATGCCGATTATCGGCAGTGGCAGTTATCGGCTGCAGCCGATTCATGTCGATGATGTTGCCCGCTGTTTTGCCCTGGCAATTGAGATGCCGGCAACGATCGGCCAGACATATGAGCTGTGCGGCACTGACCGTTTCAGTTACGAACAGCTGATCGACATGATCGCCGCTGTCCTGGGTCGCAGACCGCCATTCAAGCCACATCTTCCGTTGGGATTAATGAAGCTGATTATCCCGATCATGCAGAAAATCCCTCAGTTTCCCATCACCATGGATCAGCTTCAGATGCTGCTGGAAGAGAGCATCTGCGATGGTGCCTGGCAGAAGATTTTCGGCTTTACGCCACGTGGATTATCGGAGGGAATAGGTGAATATCTGGGTAAAACTTGACCGGACAGCCAAGGTGTAGTATAAGGTTGCCATATGAATCGAATAGTTACCGCATTTATAACACTGCTGATCGCCATCAGCGTACTGTTTTCGGGGCCTCCCGCCGCTTGTGCCGAGTCTCCCGCACCTGACGTTCGTCCGACTTCGGTTCTGTTGGAGGAACTGCTGCTGAGTAGCAGCCCGTACGAATCAGTCGAAGGGTTTGCCTCTTATTATGCCCGCCGTTTTGAGGGACGCCGTACTACCTCCGGTCACCGCTACAACCCTGAAAAAATGACCGCCGCCCACGAAAGTCTCCCGCTTGGTACCGTTGTTCGGGTGGTTAATCCGGTCAGTAAACAGGAAGTTCACGTCACCATTACCGACCGCTGTGCCCCCAAAGCATTCCATTTTATCGATCTTTCACGCGCCGCTGCCAAAAAAATTGGCCTGTGGGGCAAAGGCAAGATCAAAGTCGTTATCATCCCAATTCTCCATGACAAACTGGAAGAACCAGCCTAAAAGTTTGCAACTCTTACGATTTCGCATATCTCCCTCTAAACCTTAACCCCTCTAAGTCTCCCCTTATTTAAGGGGAGACTTAGAGGCTTCCCCCTTAGATAAGGGGGGACTGTGGGGAGTTAGGTGTTGAAATCACCCCAGCAGAAAATCAAAGTCCTCCCTGGTTAGACCCGCGCCGCCACCATCGGCTCCATCCTCCAGAATCGCTTTATAGAGTTGGGTTTTCTGCTCCTTTAACGCCATCATTTTTTCTTCAATGGTATGTCGCATGATCAGCCGGGTGATGGTAACCTGTTCGGTCTGGCCGATGCGGTGGGCGCGGTCGGATGCCTGATTTTCAACCGCCGGATTCCACCAGGGGTCCATATGGTAGACATAGGTGGCACGAGTCAGGTTGAGTCCTTTGCCGCCAGCTTTAAGGCTGATCAGAAAGACGGATGGTTCTGCCGAATTTTGAAAGGTCTCCACCAGGTGTTTTCGGTTCGGGACCGGTGTCGAGCCGTCAAGTCGCAGACAGGTGAATCCTTGGTCGCGCAGCCCTTTTTCGATAAGATCGAGGTAGCCGGTGAACTGGGAAAATACCAGGGCGCTGTGTCCTTCGTCACGCAGTTCGGCCAGTTGTTCTGCCAGAAATTCCAGTTTTGGCGAGGCATCGCTCGCTCCGGGTGCCGCCAGTGCCGGTGCCAGACATATCTGACGCAGGCGGAGAATGGCGGTCAGGGCGATGATGCGGGCCTGGGCCGGGGCATGACTTTCGTAGGCTTCCTTGACCTTGCCACGTACCTCTTCAACGGTACGCTGGTAGAATGCCCGCTGTTTCGTCGTCAATTCCAACGGAATATCCATCTCGATTTTTGGCGGCAATTCGCTGGCGATCAGCTGCTTGGTGCGCCGCAGCACAAACGGGCGGGTACGGCCAATTAACCGGGCTGTGCCGGCGGGGCCATCCTTGCTGAGTTTGCGGCTGAACTCTTCGCGTGTTCCGAGCAAGCCGGGCAGACAGAGATCCAAAATTGCAAAGTATTCCCCCAGATGGTTTTCTACCGGCGTGCCGGTCAGTGCCAGAGTAAAGGCGCCCTTCAGCTTGCGGACGGCGTTGGTGGTCGCCGCCTGGAGATTTTTTACCACTTGGGTTTCGTCGAAGATAAGGACATTGAAACGGTAATCAGCCAGCAGGTCGCAATCGCGCTGGACGATGCCATAGCTGGTGATGATGACATCGAAGTTGGCAAATTCAGCGGTGCTGCGTCCGCTGCCGCTGTAAAGCATAACCCGGGCAGTCGGGAGAAAACGGGCCAGTTCGGCCTCCCAGTTGAAGAGCAGCGACGGCGGTGCAACCACCAGATGCGGTGTGCCGGGAGCCGCCGAGGAGGTGAGTTGGCCGGACATGATTCCGGCCAGCAACGTAATCCCTTGTACCGTTTTACCTAAACCCATGTCATCGGCCAGACAGGCGCCGAAACGATGTTCGTAGAGAAAGGCCAGCCAGTGCCAGGCATCAACCTGATAATGGCGCAGAGTGGCGTTCAGTCCCTGCGGAAGTGGTCGGGGGGGGATCGCAGAAAAATTGAGCAGACTCTCCAGGATACGGGTATCCTCCTCTGAAAGCCTGACTTCGACACCGTGGCTGCGCAGTTGCAGCCAATCAAGGATCTGCAGGCGCGGCACACGCACCAGATCCAGATCACCCTTTTTCTTCTTTTTGGCATTCGGCAT
>CAIRND010000336.1 GCA_903879825.1 uncultured Geobacteraceae bacterium | reverse complement strand
CCATGTCATGAAAATCGCGGCGTTCAAACGGATCTCACCCCATACCCTCAGACATACCTTTGCCACTCACATGCTGGAGGGTGGCGCCGACCTGCGGGCCATTCAGGAATTACTCGGCCACGCCTCACTCTCTACCACCCAAAAGTATACCCACGTCAGCATCGACCGCCTGATGGAAGTCTACGACAAGGCCCATCCCAAAGCCCATACAAAAAGCGATGAATAAGTTTCCTTATTCACCGCTTCAATTACTTGCTACATATCTGGTTCAATCAAAAACCTGGTAGTAGGTGGGCAAGGCTCGTTCTTGCCCACGCGGAATTGCGGATCGGTGGGCAATAAAACCTGCCCACCCTACGACTGGTTGGTAATTCGCCTTTTTCGCCGTTGGTTTTCTTGCTTTTTCTGTCTTTTGAATGTTTTGGCGGGATATTTTGACACAGCATTTCTAGGCAAGTTCTACTTTCAAACGTTTTCCAAGTGCCAGAGCTGCCCTTTCGAGAGTCTGTAATGTTACTGAAACATTCCCAGGGTCGAGCAATCTGTCAAGTGCCGAGCGGCTTGTGTGCATTTTGTGAGCAAGTGCCGTTTTTGAGAGATTTGATTTCTGCATCTCCTGCTCAATTTGATACGCGACAACTCGCTTGATTGCTGTGGCCTCCACGTCAGCCAGCAAACCTTCCTCTTGCAGAAAATCGTCAAAGTTTGATCCCGAGTGAATGTTGTTCATTGTTTGTTCCTCCAATCGTTACCGAGTCTTGCTGTTGCCGTTTTGAGTTCGTTTTGTGGTGTCTTATTTGATTTCTTGATGAATCCATGAAGCAGAATCATCTGGCTTCCATCGACGGTGAATAAAACCCGCGCGATGCCGTCCGGCAAGGACGAACGGACTTCCCACAGGTTCTTGTCCATCTTTCTGATGGCGGCATGCCCAAGGGCCAGCCAAGTTGAGTTGTTTTGATGTCTTCACCAATAATTCGCTTAGGAGCTGTAAAAAACATAATCCGTTCGCCCTGAGCTTGTCGAAGGGTTGCTGCGCATGGTTCGACACACCACGAACGGAGACTTGTTTTACTTATTATTTTACAGCTCCTTATCATCTCGGCGAAGCTCTTTGAGCCAGTCGCGTACAGGTTCACTACAGCCATCGGTGCGATAAAAGTTCACAGCGAGGATAAAATTGGTCTGTTCCATGTCAGTAGTGCACCATAATTGGTGCGGTCTTCAACAAAATAAAGGCCGGAGCTTGCCCGGCCAGAAATTAATACGGAGAGTGTCCCTCTTTTTTCCTCTCTTTTTTCCTAAATTGCTGCTGTTGCCGACAAAACCTCTTTTACAACAACTCAGTCAAAAACCACCTCTTCTGTTTTTTTTGTTCAACGGCTCGGGAGATCACCTGACAGTCTTTGGGTCAGGTGTATATTCCTTGTTATGCGCTGTCAGTTGATCCATATCGATAAACATGCAAATTCACCTATAAGCCGCTTAATATTTGCGTGTCCTATTGCCATCCCTACGCTTGTCAGGGTAAAGGACTTCATAGGTGATTCGGACCATGCATTAAAAACCGATTCCATATACGGACGAATTGAAATGCATTTCTCCCGTATTTCGGTCTGACTCATCTTGCCAACGTCAAATAATCCGAGAATCTTTGTCTTATCGTCTGTGTCAATGCCATTGGCTTCAAGGAGTTGCTCTAAGAGTTTAATATTGTTAGCGCGCACCTGAAATTTTGTTGGATCGTTTAAACAGGGAATAAAAAATCTTCCATCAAGCCCAACAGATATTTCACGGTTAGTTATCTCAATTTTATCAAACCCCTTTAGGAACAGCCCTTGATAGTGTTGTTCCAGTATGTTTTCAAGGCTTGCCTCTCCCATCTGGATGCTGCCACAACTTGTAAACTGCAAGTGTTGATAACAGGCGTCATTTTTCACCAATTTTGCTGCAAACGGGAGTACATGTCGGTCAAAATACTCCCCAAGCATCTGGTGATTCCCTATTCCCTGATTCTGAGTGTACCTGAATAGAAAGATAATCGCTAAAACGGCTAGTTGAGCATCAGTAAGTTTTGGAGCTGTATTGATGGATTCATTCAGAACGATTTGTAAAATATTCCGATAATCTTCCTTGCTTCTATCAACAAGCAAGTCAACTAACAAGTCCCCAAGTTCCTTGTCTCCTGCTTTCGCATACTCTTTTTGAACCGTTAAGAGTGAGTACTGAAAATCAGGGTCGATTGCCTTTTGAAGCCCAGCTGGATAATCTTGTTCAAGTTTCTTTATTACCTGTTCAGTTATCTCCTCTACTCGAAGACTGACAGTTACTTTCGCTACTCCGGAAAGTTCGTAGAATGTGGCCTTCGCCACATCCATTGCAATATCCCTTGCTTCAGAGCGAGTAAGTCCGGAATTATTGATTACTGTTACGTTCCCACCAGCTTGAATTGCTGTCGCACCATCTCCCACGTCTTGGTTCTGGTCTTTATTCAGCATCTTTTTTTGTCTCCTGTTTCAGACGAATATTGCCGATGTTGACATCTCCTCCAGATTGGATGCCAACGCTATTATTTCCAACTGTTTGTTCTTGTGTTGATTTCTGCTTACGTTTGTTTTCGACAAACCAAGCCACAATGAATGCTGATAACGAAGTGATTGTAGTTATTGCCGGCTCGAAGTCGGGTGTTGAGATGAACCATGCTAACGACCCAATAAATGCGAACACAGATAAAATCTTAATGATCAACATTTTTTGTCTCCTGTTTTGTTGCATAACTCGTTATTAACCAGCCCCCCGCGCACGCGCGTGAACCGGTGATCTTCCAAAATGAAACATTTATCCTGTGAAATGCTTGTGAATCAACTCCCCCAGCCTTCTCCCCACACCCTTAACAATCGCCCCATCCACCGCCCATGCCATCGGCGAGAAGATAAATGCCCAAACTGTCATCAGTATGGATGTAATCCTCATTATTCTGGAGGATAAGGCCTGGGTTGGTGGCGTAAGATGAGGTCTTACTTACGAGTCTGCTTTTGCCAGCAGAGATTGGACATGGCTGTAAAGGGCTTCAACCTTGCAGAGTACATCGGTTCGATCAAGTGGAACTTCTTCCTCTTCCATTGCTTCATAACGAAATTGAACCGCGAAGCTGTTCAGTGCAATCAGCTCTTTGTACTGTTCAACGTCAAGTCCAACATCTTGAAGAGCAATCAGCAATCTCCTTACATCATGTATCCGGTCAAACGTGCTACCCGCAAGATAAACCCATGCTTTCAGAGATTTTTCAACTGCCTGTTGCGCGTGAAAACCGAAAATCTCATCGGCAATCAGATTCGAAGATACAATGAATCGCAGCAAATCAATATCTTTGCCCGCCATAGCCAGCAGAACTGAAGCTTCACCACTAACATTCATACAACACCCTCCCGTCATTCATGGCATGGTGGATTACATGATTTTTGGAACTTTGCCATTTGGCAACTTCTTCAGAGGAGTAAACCAAAAAGTCGATAGCAATGCGCACATCAGGAAAAAGCATCCAAAGCCGCGTCATCTCGGCGCGTCGGCTGCGCTGAGCATTGAATGAACCATCCTCAATGATCAGAAAATCCAGATCAGAATCAGGGCGAGCTGTTCCCCGTGCGTGTGAGCCGAACAGCACTACCTTGCGGGGATTGATTTCGCGGACAATTTTTTCGGTCATCTCTTTGAGGAGCTCTTCGGTTACGGGTTGGTTTTGCATCAAAGTTCTCCGTTAAACTCGTTATTAACCAGCCCCCCGCGCACGCGCGTGAACCGGTGATCTTCCAAAATGGAACATTTACTCCGTAAAATATTTGTAAATCTACTCCCCAACCACTTCCCAACACCCTTCACAATTGCCCCATCCACCGCCGATACTGTTCCGCCTCAGTCGGAATTGGACTTTCAGGCCGCTTGATCTAATGGTAAGTCAGCCTCCCCTGAATGTCTGATTTCAGGATGAGCCAGTTGTCTTTTTTGCTTTCTCAATTCTCTTGCTTCTT
>CAIRND010000335.1 GCA_903879825.1 uncultured Geobacteraceae bacterium | reverse complement strand
GGAAACAATTTAGATTGCATTATCTGATGTTGATGGCAAAATGCCTCCATGTCCTCTCGCACACCTTTTGTGGAAATAGCATGTCAGCAGGTAATGGTTGAGGATGCCTCTGTCTTCTCTGTCCAGTGGACCGACCTGCCGCAGGCTATTGCAGGGACACTTTCGCCTGGCGAGCTGCTTGTTCGCTATCTGGCCTATATCAACACCTGCACCCTGACTCTCATTCGGCCGAAGATTCTCGAAAGCGGGATTGAATTCCGCCTCCTCGGAACACGGCTTAGCTTAATCAGTTTTTTACCTCCGGAATATTCGCACGGATGTGCCACGATACGCATTTGCGGCGGTTTTCTGGTGCAGCCGCGTCAGTGTAATCGAGGTGAACTCCGTTTTGGGGTCGAGCCCCAACCGGAAGCGACGCGGATTTCACTTCAACTGAGTGATTTTTGTCCATTGATTCTCGGTAGCCGTTCGCCATCACTGGTGCGCTTTTGGCTCTACCGCCTCACTCAGGCGGCAATTCATCGTCTGGTGACGATTCGCTTCCTTTCCTTGCTGTATCGCGAACGAGCCGGAGCTTCTGCAGGCTTGCGGGTAATAAATGTCGCCGTGCGAACCGGAAAACCTGTCTGATGCTTTGCTTGTTACCCGAATTGTGTTACGATTACTCATCTGCCATTACGGAATACTGCCGTCTTCAACGGTTATAACAGACAAAAAAAGGAATGCCTGAAGATGCCACACGCAATTATTGAAATACCGTCAAGACTACCGCTCTATACCCAAAAAGAGACTGTTGTTTTTCCGTATATGCTGCTCCCCTTGTACGTAATCGAACGGGATGCTGCAATTTTCCGCGAAGCAGACAACTATGAAAAATATGTGGTAATCGCTTTTGAGCGACCGGATGATCCGACAAATGGCCTTCATGGCGGCAGGTGCGAGATTGGAACATTGTGCAAAGTCAATCAGGTTAAAAAGCTTGATGACGGCCGCTATAAAATCTCTCTGGAGGGAGTTACCCGGCTGCGGATTTTGGATACCGAACCTGCCGGGGCCCTGACCATGGCGCATTGCGAAATTGTGCGGGAATTTGTTGAAAAAAATCTCGTCTCAGAGGCACTGGTCCAGAGCTTGAACGCGCTGCTGAAAATAGCGCTTTCGCATGGAAAACCCTTACCTGATGATGTCATGAAGATGATCGACTACATCGACAATCCGGCTCGCCTGTCCGATCTTGTCGCATTGTATGTGAATCTGCCCCCCGTTGACCTGCAGGAATTATTGGAAACCGTTGACCCGCTGGAGCGACTGAAGAAAGTATATCTGCACCTCACCAACGAAGTGCAGAGAATGCAGATAAAAAACGAGGTGGCTGGTGAAGTCACCAAGCGGGTGGGTAAAAATCAAAAGGAATATATCCTGCGCGAGCAGATGAAACATATCCAGGAAGAGCTGGGTGATGAAGACCCACGGTCGGCTGATATGAACGAATTGCGCCATAAAATTGAGGAGGCCGGCCTTCCGGAAGAGGTCAAAAAGATTGCCGACAAAGAGGTGAAGCGCCTGGAACGCATCAATCAGGCCTCACCGGAGTATAATGTTGCGCGCACCTATCTTGACTACCTGGCAGGCATGCCATGGAACACAAGTACAACCGACAGCCTCGACATTGTACGGGCCGAAGAGATTCTCAACGAAGACCACTATAATCTGAAAAAGGTTAAAGAACGGATACTTGAGTTTCTGGCAGTACGTTCACTCAAGGAAAACATGAAGGGACCGGTGCTCTGTTTTGTCGGACCGCCTGGGGTTGGCAAAACGTCACTCGGCAAGTCGATCGCCCGCTCAATGGGACGCAAGTTCGTGCGCATTTCGCTTGGTGGCGTCAGAGATGAAGCCGAGATCCGTGGTCACCGCCGTACCTATATCGGTGCACTTCCCGGCCGCATTATCAAGGAGCTTTTCCGCTGCGGTGTCAACAATCCGATATTTATGTTGGATGAGATAGACAAGCTGGGCAATGACTTCCGCGGAGATCCGGCCAGCGCCCTTCTGGAAGTTCTCGATCCGGAACAGAATTTTTCCTTCAACGACCATTATCTTGACGTTCCCTTTGATCTGTCGAAAGTTATGTTCATCACGACAGCCAATCAACTCGACACCATTCCCGGCCCACTTAAGGATCGTATGGAGGTCATTCGACTGGCCGGATACAGTGGCCAGGAGAAATTACAGATCGCCAAAAACTTTATTATCCGGCGCGAACTCGAAGAAAACGGTCTTACCGACCGGGGGCTTACTTTCAACGATGAAGCACTGGAGAAAGTGATTGCCGACT
Source organism: uncultured Geobacteraceae bacterium (assembly GCA_903879825.1). Taxonomy (GTDB): domain Bacteria; phylum Desulfobacterota; class Desulfuromonadia; order Geobacterales; family Pseudopelobacteraceae; genus JACRCG01. The sequence goes on along the minus strand of CAIRND010000335.1, from coordinate 3,282 downwards.
ACACCCGTGAGGCCGGTGTGCGTGGCATGCAACGCACGGTCGCCTCGATCTGCCGCAAGGTTGCCAAGGAGATCACTCAGAATAAGCCCGCGCGAAGCTGTATCACTCCAGAGGCGGTGACGGAACTGCTCGGCCCTAAAAAATTCCATAACGAAGTAGCGGCTGAGAATGACCGCATCGGTGTGGTGACCGGGCTTGCCTGGACAGAAACCGGAGGAGATATTCTCTTCATCGAAGTCACTTCCATGCCGGGAAAAGCGGAGCTGATCCTGACCGGCTCACTGGGTGATGTTATGAAAGAATCTGCTCGTGCGGCACTCTCCTACATCGAGGCGCATGCAGAGGAATTCGGTATCAAACCGGAGGCTTTTGAAAACCGCACTATCCATATCCACGTCCCTTCGGGGGCAATCCCCAAAGACGGGCCTTCAGCAGGGGTCACCATGGTTACAGCTCTGGTATCCCTCCTCACCGGAAAACCTGCGCGCCGCAGTGTCGCTATGACCGGAGAAATTACACTGACCGGCCGGGTGCTGGCAATTGGCGGCTTGAAGGAAAAAGTTCTGGCTGCCCATCGTGCTGGCGTCAGCACGATCGTTGCCCCGGAACGGAACCGTGACGATCTCGAAGATATTCCCGAAAATGTTCGTAACGAACTGCGCTTCATCTTTGTGAGTGAAGCGGCAGAAGCGTTGGCAGCGGCGCTCTAACGAATGATGAATAGTGCTGTTATCGACAAATTACTGCTGCTTTTTTTTCACGAACTGCAGAATTATTTCACCCTGGCCGGTCGCACTTTTGCGCGAATCTTCCGGCGTCCCTTCTATTATCGTGAATTTGCCACCCAGTTCGACAAATTGGGATTCTCTTCGCTGTTCATCTGCATTCTGACCGGTCTTTTCTCCGGTATGGTCATGGCGCTGCAGTCATTGATCCAGCTTAAGCCCTTTGCGGCTACGAGCTATGTCGGTGGTATGGTGGCGGTGACGATGATCAAAGAGCTTGGACCGGTGTTGGCCGCACTGATGGTAGCGGGTCGCGTTGGGTCGGCCATCACCGCCGAATTGGGTACAATGGTGGTCACAGAGCAAGTTGATGCCATGCGTGTTGAAGGCACCGATATTATCAAGCGTCTGGTCGTGCCACGGCTTAAAGCGATGCTGCTCGCACTTCCGCTCCTCACCATCGTAACGGATATGATCTCCATCTTTGGCGGCTATATCATGTCTGCCGGCTACAACGTCAACCCGATCATGTATATCAGCGGATTACCGCAGTTCATGGTATTTCAGGATCTGGTCGAGGGGGTGGTAAAACCGGCGGTTTTTGGAGCGATTATAGCCATCACAGCTTGTTATGTCGGGCTTAACACCAGAGGTGGTGCTGCCGGCGTGGGTGCCGCTGCCAAGAAGGCTGTGGTGCTTTCGTCAGTATTGATCCTCATCTGTGATTTCTTTATCGCGAAAGTTTTTGTGGTGTTTCGAGGGTAATATGAACTACTGGCTATTCAAAACAGAACCGGGCTGTTTTTCTTTTGATGACCTGAAGAAGCGCCCCAAGATGACGGAACCGTGGGATGGCGTGCGCAACTTCCAGGCGCGTAATTTTCTGCGGGATACCATTCAGATTGGCGATTTAGTTCTGTTCTATCACAGTAATATAGCAGAGCCTGCCGTGGTCGGCCTGGCGGAAATAGTACGGACCGGCTATCCCGACACGACCGCACTGAACCCAAATAGTGAACATTTTGATCCCAAAGCATCTCCGGACAAGCCGATCTGGTACATGGTGGATGTGCGCTACCGTGAGCCGCTCGTGCGGGTCGTCACCTTAAATGCGATCAAGAACAACCAACCGCTGGCCGATATGCCGCTGGTAAAACGCAGTCGGCTCTCTATTCAGCCGGTAGCGGCAGAAGAGTGGCAGATCATAGTGACCATGGGTGGAGTAACGGGCCAATGACATCCAGTGACTCAATCCGCATGGAAAAATTATGTTATTCAATTGGCGGCCGCAAAATTCTGGAGAATTTCGATTTTCTACTGGAACGCGGTGTCAATCGTACTATTTTGGGAGTCAGCGGTGCAGGAAAAACAACCATCCTCAAGCTACTGCTCGGACTTCTAAACCCGGATTCCGGGTCGGTCTTTCTCGGTGATCTCTGCATTACCGGCCTATCAGAATCAAGTTTCATGCAGCAGCGTAAAAGAATTGCCATTGTCTTCCAAGGCGGGGCGCTTTTTGATTCTATGACGGTCGGAGAAAATGTCGGCTACCGCCTGTTCGAGGAAGGACGACTTTCACAAGCTGAAATAACACAAGTCGTTATTGAAAAGCTCAGTTTCGTGGGTGTTGAAGCCGCCCTCAATCTGTATCCTGCCGAACTGTCAGGCGGCATGAAGAAACGTGTTGCGATTGCCCGCGCTCTGGCTGCCGACCCGGATTACATTTTTTTTGACGAACCGACCACCGGCCTTGATCCTATCGGGGTGTTTAACATCTGCAACCTGATGCAGCGGCTACAAACGGAGGGGAAAACGACCTTAATGGTCACCCACGACTTGGCCACCGCTTTTGCAACGTCACAACGCTTCACCTTTCTTCATAAGGCATGCATGTTGTTCGAAGGGAATGAAGAGGAGATGAGAGCCAGCAGCATCCCCGAAGTACAAGAGTTTTTAGCGCCAACAGACAGCTCACTGTTTGTATAACGTGTGCCGCAGTATTAACAATAAAGATGAAATAACAACGTGAACCGGGTGGGAATACTATGAAACGAAGTAATCAGATCGGCTGGGCTCAGGTACGGGGAGGTATTTTTATCTTTCTGGCACTGCTCTTTTTCGCCGGCGGCGTGCTGTTAATGGGTCAGAAGACGAAGATGTTCGTCAACAAAGGGGCCATGCGGGTTGTTATGGCCGACGTTGTCGGCCTGAAAGTCGGCGCCCCGGTCTGGCTCGCAGGGGTGGACGTCGGTTTAGTCACCGATATTCTTTTTGCTGATCCACAGCATAGTAACGAGGTCAGCATCGACATTGAAGTTGACACCAATGCCATGAAAAAAATCGGTCCGGATTCGAAAACGACGATCAAAACCCGCGGCCTGATGGGAGAGAAGTATGTCGATATACTTCCTTCAAGACATTATTCCGAGAAACCTCCCGCCATATTACAGGGGACATCCGTTGCGAAACTGGATGATGTCATCCAGAAGGCCGGCGACACCTTTGACAAGGTCAACGGAATCATAGACAACATCGAAAAAGGTAAGGGGACACTTGG
>CAIRND010000334.1 GCA_903879825.1 uncultured Geobacteraceae bacterium | reverse complement strand
GGTCACCGGCGAAGGCCTGCCCGCCTACGGTACCAACGTGCTGACCAATGTCCTGAACGAAGCGGGCGGTTATCCGACCAACAACTTCAAATCAGGTCAGTTTGCTGAGTCAGCCAACCTGAGCGGTGAAACACAGGCGGCACTTGAAATCTCACGAGGCGGATCAGCCACTCACGGCTGCCATCGCGGCTGTGTCATCCAGTGCTCCGGCGTTTTTAACGATAAAGACGGCAATTATGTCACCAAACAACCTGAGTATGAAACCGTCTGGTCGCATGGCGGCCATTGCGGCATCTCAAATCTTGATACGGTTGCCCGGCTGGATTATATCGACGACAATATCGGTGTCGATACCATCGAAATGGGGGTCACGATCGGCGTGGCTATGGATGCAGGTCTGGCGGAGTTTGGTGATGATGCCGCAGCCATCCGTCTGATGGAAGAGGTCGCTCAGGGAACGCCGCTTGGTCGTGTTCTCGGCAGCGGTGCTGCTATTACCGGAAAAGTGTTCGGCGTCGAGCGGGTAGCGGTGGTCAAGGACCAGGCTCTTCCGGCCTACGATCCGCGTGCGATTCAGGGTATTGGCGTTACCTACGCCACCTCTACCCAGGGCGCTGACCACACCATCGGCTATGCCATTGCCACCAACATCCTTAAAGTCGGCGGTGATGTTGATCCACTTAAAACAGAAGGACAGATCGAGTTATCCCGCAACCTGCAGATCGCAACTGCTGCCATTGACTCCACCGGCATGTGTCTGTTCATAGCCTTCGCCATCCTGGATCAACCCGAAACGTTCCAGGCTCTGCTCGACATGCTTGGCTCTTTCCATGGCATCACCATGACCGGTGATGACGTGGTCGCTCTTGGCAAAAAAGTGCTTTCCGCCGAGCGTGATTTCAATACCCGTGCCGGTTTCACCAAGCACCATGACCGATTACCGCGCTTTTTCTACAAAGAGCCGATTGCCCCCCACAACCAGACCTTCATGATGAAAGATGAGGAACTGGACGAATTATTTAACTGGTAATGTATTGAACGGACGCGGGGTTGAATGCAGATTCAACCCCGCGTTTCTTCTTGGTGAATTGTATGAATGTTGAAATAGCCCTTTTTGCCGGCCTTGTTTGCGACAACCCCGCCCTTCCTTCACATGGCAAGAAAGAGTTTTATCTGGACGCCCCGACAGGCAGCACCATCCGCCAACTGAGGGATCTGGTGGGTATCAATCCAACCATGCCGCTGATCGTCATGGTCAACAACCATGGCGAGCCGGAGAATTTTGTCGTAAGCGACGGCAGCCGTGTGGCTCTCTTTCCCCCTATCGGTGGAGGGTGACAAGCAGCAGCGGTCAGACACGTAGCGGGAGTGAATATAATGGCTGATATGATCCTGACACGACAGGTTTTAGAATTAGAGCAGACGCAACTCGCACTTTTTTACCCGATCCTCCAGAAGGGGGTCGCGGTACTGGTTGATGTCGGCTGTCCGCTAAAAAGCCTGCTCTGCGATCAGTTTGCCATCCCGGAAACCTATGTGACCGACCGCATAACGACGGTATTCCTCGACAATCAGCCGGTTGATGATCTTGATCATGCGATTATTTGCAATGGTTCGCGCATTGCCCTTTCAGCGGCAATGCCTGGACTGGTGGGAGCCACCATGAGGCGGGGCGGTTTCTACGCGGCACTGCGCCACGGGATCAGCCAACTGGCACAGGACGGCCCGATGACCCACGGCAAGGGAACCGTGACGCTAAAACTTTTCAATCTGCTGCTGGCCGAAGTCGGCCCGCTGGTTCTCGCCCGTGGCATTCTGCTGGAACGCAGCGTGTTCGATGAATTGCTGCAGCACCTGCCTGTTGTGCCGGATAGTATGGCCGATTGCGGCGACAGGGTTCTTCTCTCCGTAACGTTAACCAACTAAAATATCATCCCCATCCAGTTGCACGGGAAAAGTCACCAGAGTGCAATCCGGATGTTCCGCACATTTTCCGTTCGTCAGGCTGAAACGATAGCCGTGACGTGGGCAGGAGATGTAACCATCCTTGACGGTTGCAGCATTCATCGGACTCCCCTGATGTGGGCATTCATTCTCAACGGCATAGATGACTCCTTTAACATTGACCAGGAGAATTTCCCTGCCGGAGACAGAAACAACCTTTGATCCAAAATTTGGCACTTCGCTGATTTTAGCAACGATATCCATGTATTCCCCCTCTGTTAGTCATTCCGAATAATAGAACCTACCTGAAAAACACAATCCTCGTCAATCGCTCTTATTGCCATGATCTGCCTACACGCCGTTTTTACAGCATCGTGCCTAAAAAATAATCATACACAGGCATCGAATACCTGTTGTTTTCAGAGTTCAATCCCATACCAACAGATAACTAACTGTAATTTAAACGTTTAGCATGATTTGCACGCTCTCTGCTAAATAAATCAAGTTACGACGCACCTATTGAAAATGCAAATTGTTGTGGCCAGCAGCAGTCAACTTCAACAGAACGTGCAGCGATGGAACCAATGAAGTTTTCATCTTATCACCGTTCAAAATCAGTGATGTAAAGGGAATAACACTATTTTATCGATGTATATTATTGATTTATATGATCATTTATTGAACTCTTAAAAAGCATCATTAACAATGGAATTCATCAGTGAAAACCGTTGTACCGGTGTTGTACCAGGAGTTTGTACCAATAGCTCATAAACTAAGAACGAAACCGCCGGAAGCATTTGCCTACGGCGGTTTCGTTCTTACTACGATTCGATGAAATTACAATTTGGAACTTTTCGTGAAATTCTATACGGATTTCAACAAGGCATACCCAGAAGCCGATCCACATATGTTTAATTTATTAGTCATCCGGTTGCGCTGGATTGAACGTAATTTTCAAAGCTTCCAGTCCTGCCCATTCCTGAGCAATTCGTTGGTAACGCATGAACATATCGGATAAACTGCTCAGTTCCGCTCCTGCAAGAAGTCTGGCTGCACCCTCCGATACTTCTCCTCCTGTTTTTGACGCCACCACATGCCCAAATTTATCCAGGAGATTGTAAAGCCGATGGTCCAGCTCAACTGTAATTCCAAGCTCCAAGAGCCGTTTTGCGCCCCGCGCAGCTATCTCGATCCCTTCAAGGTCTGCATCGCCAAAATACATTAGCCGGTTGTGACTATAAGATTCAACCACTACCGCGATTCCATCGGCCATAGAGGCAAACCCGTTGCCGCGACCGTAAGCCACAAAAGCCCACAGGCCAGCATCCTTGTTGAATCGGCACAGAGTGTCGTACGTAGTGGAATTTTCAACGCAGAGTCCATGCCTGGATTCGCTGCCAACTGGCCCCGGAAGCCACGGAATTGGCTCCGGTACATAGAAACAACCAAGGGTTTCAAGAGTGATACAGCGGTTTTTGAACGGAAGTGTCGTCACTAAGACATCAAGTGTTTTCTCATCGTCGAAAATATCAAGAGAGCGCTCCCTGAGCGGCTTTATTGTTAGCTCGCTTCCACGGGTCTTCTTTAACCAAGCGTCAACGGCCAACCACAGTGAGTCCGGACGCACGCTTTTGTCGGCAAGAAACGATAACTCCGGCGACCAGATGAGGCTACCTGCGAATTTCCGTTCCTTTTTTGACCTCGACTTATTTACCCACTCCGGCAGATGCGGTAGAGCACTCCTGTCCCACAACTGTTGCGATTTTGGATATTCAATGAGCGAACCATCGTGTAGCTCATCCAATATCAGCCTTAGCGTTTCTCTCTGCTTTCCTGGCTCCAGAGTCATAACCAATGAAAGCCGTTGCCATAACTCAGACAGATACGTTTTGCCAAACTCCAGAGCTGTCAAGAAGTGTTGTGACTCAGGGCGCATGTGGAGCCTCGGGATGAATCACAAGGGTTGTTATTTCACCCTCGTTGTAAATCGTCTTGTCCTGCTGAACAAGTGTGTGCCCGGTACGTTTAACGATGCCAGCTGCTCCACCTTTTCTGATAAGGACATTTACCGGGTATAGTCTGCGGATTTCCATGTTTTCAGTTGGAGTGTAGGCAATCATCTGAATACCGTATTGACGGGTTAACGTAACAATCAGTCGCACAAACTCAATGTGATTGCAGGCTCCAAACGGATTGTCCATAAGAAGTATTCCGCCGGACTGCCCTTCAAACGATAACAGGTTGCACATTGCCATGTAAAAGAGCACTGAACCGGAAAGCTTTTGCCCTCCTGACCACGAATGTAGTCCTTCAGGATGGCCTACACCAACATAGGTGGTGCTTGGCGAGGTGTCCGGTTTCAAAGTTTCAATGGTATAAGCGTTGCCAAGTAGTTCGGAAAGAGCGGTCTGGACAATTACTGCTCCGGCAGGAAGCTTGCCTTCTGCCTGGGCAAGGCGAGTAACGGTACCAGCCACGGCAAGCCGAGATTGTTCAGTATCCGGGCTTACGGATGTTCTGAACCGTATAAATGATCGGTTTGTCCAATTGTGCCATATCCCGCCAAGCGACGGGATTCGGCTTTTCTTTTCAAGGTTCGAGAGAAGAATGAGCGCCTTTTTGACATCATGCATGACCTCAGTGACTACAATATTTTTTTTCTGTTCCAGAGTATCAAGCTCATGGGATAGCGGTGCCATGGCATATTGTACGTGCCCGATCAAGTCTTCGATCCCTTCTGTCAGTACACTTTCGCAACGGTGCAGTTCTTCCTTAATGCTTGTAACCACTTGAGGAATCGGTGCACAGAGCGGGTCATCAAGAAGTTTTGCAAGATCATTACTAAACCGTTTCAATTTATCATAAATATATTGTACTTTTTCTTCCGCCGTTGATTTTGCCTTGCGCGCTGCTTTCAGCTCGCTCTCCGCCTCCGTATCAGTCGTAAACGGTTCGGCTTCGATCTCGGGCTCATTCTCCACATCCTCTTGACTGGCAAGGCTTGTTAACAATTTAACTCGACCTGCCTCTTTTTCAATTTCGATTATCCTGGAGGATATGGCATGTTCCAAATTAGTTATGCATTTGCTTGAAGCTTCAACATCTGCGGAAAGCTTAACCTCCTGTTCACGACAGGTTGCCTGATCGCCACTGAACAGAGTCACTGATAATGATGAGTGGGTGGATTTCAGCTCGATCAGCTTTTTCGATGCTTCATCCATTGATCTTTTGGCGTGAGACTCCCCAAGCTGCGCGGATTCTTTATCATTCAGCTTATCCTCGACATCTTGTTCAGTAGCCCGTTTTCCCTCAATGCTATCCGAAGCCTCCTGAATTTCGGCTTCTGTAAGCTTTCCATATTTTTCGC
>CAIRND010000333.1 GCA_903879825.1 uncultured Geobacteraceae bacterium | reverse complement strand
TGTCATCCTTATGGATCTGGAAATGCCCGGTATGGATGGTGTTGAAGCGACCGGGCGTATTCGTGAGGCGGAGAAAAATGGTGATTACCGCACCCCCATAATCGCCCTTACCGCCCATGCTTTAAAGAATGTTCACGAGCGATTACTGGATCAGGGTTTTGATGGCTACGTTTCAAAACCGATGAATACCAATACGCTGCTGACTGAGATCAGGCGCAGCCTGCGGATGCCGGACAAAAGCCTGGAACCTGCTCCGGTTTCTTCAATTTCTGACCCACAAACCGTCGACAAGGAAAAACTGGGCAACCTTCTTCTCAAGATGGAGCTCTTGCTGAAGCAGAACAACATGAGTGTATTGGACAGCATCGGCGATCTGTCAAAACTGCTACCGGATTCTCACTTATTTGATTCAATAGTACGGCAGATCAGGCAGTTCGACTGCGTGGCAGCCCTGCTAACAATCGAGAGTATCTGTAATGAATTTGAAATAGACCGCTGAGCGTCGAAATTGCTTGATCGAACACATTCAATAAGTGAGGAATTTTCTGTGGAAAAGAAAAAGCTGCTGATCGTCGATGACATACCTGAAAATCTCACCATTCTCTACAGGACGCTGCATGACGACTACGATATAATAGGTGCGAACAGCGGTTCTGATGCCCTTATGTTGGCTCAGAGTGCAGTGCCGGACCTTATTCTGCTCGACATCATGATGCCGGATATGAACGGGTATGAGGTGTGCCGGATACTCAAAGAACAGGAAAAAACCAGGGATATCCCGGTCATTTTCATAACGGCCCTGATTGAAGAGGCCGACGAAATCAAAGGATTCGGTCTGGGTGCGGCCGATTTCATTACCAAACCATTTAGACCGGCAATTCTGAAGCGCCGGATCAGAACCCATATCGAGATCAGGCAAACTGAAAAAGATAAACAGGCGTTTGAACAACAATTCCAGCAAGCTCAAAAGCTGGAAAGCCTTGGCATACTAGCCGGCGGCATTGCCCACGACTTCAACAATATTCTGACGATTATCATAGGGCATTGTTACCTGATGACGATGAATCCTAATAAAGCACTGGATCAGGCGCTTCCCATTCAAAAAGCAGCAGAGCGTGCAGCCGATCTCTGCAGGCAGATGCTTGCGTATGCTGGAAAAGCCCTCATTACCAAGGCTGAGATCAACATAACGACATTGGTGGAAGAAATGATCACCATGTTGAAAACAACCATCCAACAGAATGTGGTTATCAAGCCAGACATTTCAGCCGATGTGCCTCTAGTACATGGCGATGCGAGTCAGCTCAGGCAGATTGTCATGAACCTGATTATCAACTCTTCTGAATCAATCGGCGAAGAGCAGGGTGAAGTATCCGTGTCGTTAAAGAACATTGCCGTCAGGCCGGGACATTCGGACAGAGACCATTTAGGCAAAGTTATTCCTCACGGTTGGTATGCGTGCCTTGAAGTTGCTGACAATGGCTGCGGCATGGATGATGAGACCAAAAGCAGAATCTTTGAGCCGTTTTATACCACCAAGTTTGCCGGGCGCGGTTTGGGTATGTCGGCAACACTCGGTATCATTACGGCGCACAACGGCTCATTGCAGTTAGCCAGCCATCCGGGGCAAGGCACAACTATCAAATTATTGCTCCCCATACTGAAAACTGAATCTATCGGTGAAGAATCACCGCAGCAAGATGCAGTTGTATCATGGCAAGGTGGTGGCACAATATTACTGGTAGAAGATGAAGAACAGATCGCCTACTTGGCAAAATCCATGTTGATCAGGCTGGGTTTCTCGGTAATAGAAGCTTCGAATGGTAGGGATGCACTTGAATTATACCGAAAAAATGCTGCCGATATAAAAGTTGTTATGACAGACATGGGAATGCCGATTATGGATGGCTTTACTTTGGTTCGAGAACTTAAAACTCTTAATCCTCAGTTGCAGGTTATAATCAGCAGCGGCTTTGGTGATGCCGTGGTAACTTCAAAAATTGACCGTGAAGAAATCGCTGGTTTGGTCAGTAAGCCGTACAATATTGGTCAATTACGAAATGTACTGATAAGTGTTATGGGGAAAGAAAACTCACCGTAACTGAGAAGGTGGATAGAATGTGTTCCGGTAGGCAAGGCGTGTGACAGCCTGAATAAAATACCCCGCTGCTTGCGGCGGGGTATTTTATTTCTACTCGGATCTACTGAATGCTTACGAGTTCGATTTCAAAAGTAACATCTTCACCAGCCAGTGGATGGTTGGCATCAAAAGTAACCTGATCTTCAGTTGTTTCAAGTACAACAACCTCAAGTTCCTCATCGTCTTCGTTGGAGAGGCTCAGTTCATCGCCCACCTCAGGTATAAGATCTTCCGGTAATTCACTGCGTGGTACCGTGAATACCTTTTCCTTGTCGTACTCACCAAAAGCGTCAACAGCAGCAATTTTGATGGTTTTCTTTTCGCCAGCAGTCATGCCGACGATAGCTGCATCAATCTGAGGAAAGAGGATCTCTTCTCCCAGAACGAAGGTCATCGGACCGCTTTCGTGCCCGCCGCACCCGCATCCTTCATCATCACATTCGCCTTCTTCACAGCCGTCTTCACAACACTCATCTTCGCTACATTCTGAGTCTTCAAGAGTTGAGTCGAAGACAGTTCCGTCTTCAAGAGTTCCAGTGAAATTAATTGTTACCGTGTTACCTTTTTCTGCTTGTGCCATGTGATTGCCCCTCATTTACTTTGTATAGTGTTGTACTGCAACGAGACAAAATACGGGAGAGTTTGCCATTCGTCCAGAACAATTTAGATGCTGACAGAAAATACAATATAACTAGCCGAAATTACAGTGCAACTCTGACCAGTGTATTTTCTGTCGTGAGTGCCTATGACTTCCGTGATATTTCTTCAAGATTGCTGGCAATTACTGAAGCGGTGGCAGCCTGTTCCTCTGATGCCGTTGCTATTTGCGAAATCACGTTTTTGATCTCTTCTATGGACAGAACAATCGAATTCAGGGACTCTTCTGCCTGGTGTGACAGCGCTTCACCCTTTTCTGCCTCAGTTTTTCCGCGTTCAATGGAGTCGACCGCCTGCTGTGTTCCCTTCTGGATTTCAGTTACCATGACGCTGATCTGTTTTGTTGAGGCGGTCGTTCGCTCTGCAAGTCTTCGAACTTCATCAGCAACAACGGCAAATCCGCGACCCATTTCACCTGCCCGGGCGGCTTCAATTGCTGCATTCAGGGCTAACAGATTGGTTTGGTCAGCTATTTCATTGATGACATTAACGAATTCACCGATTTTCTCCGAAGTCGCCCCCAGTTTGCCGACAATCTCTGCCGATGACCGTACCACTTCAGCTACTTTCTGCATCTCACGCACGGCCTGATTGACGACTTTTTGCCCCTCATGGGCATTGTTTGCCACCTGAACGGCAGAGTCGGACGCGTTGTTGGTATTTCCGGCAACTTCGTTGACCGTCATGCTCATCTCTTCCATGGCGGTTGCGATCTGGTGAACCCGTTCCTCCAGATAGTTTTTTCGCTCTATCTGTTCGTATTGCTGCTCTTTAACGAGTTTTTCGGCAGTAATGTCGCTCCAACAGGCCATAAAGCAGAGCGCCTTGCTGCTATCGGTACTATGCCAGATCGGGTAGGCGGTCGTCTTAAGTGTGATGGAACCGATTGGTATTTCTGCCGTATGCGGCATATTCGTTCGTGGATTTGAAAAAATAGTTCTGATACGCCCGGGATCTTTATGATACTGGTGGATCGAATTGTTGAGTGCATTGCCAACATCTGCGCCGCGCAGGCCGGCATTCAGTGACGTACGATGCTGCTGCATCAACTCTTTCGCCCGACGATTCATATAGAAAATCTTGTTCTCGTTGGTGATGTCACAGAGCATGACAATATTGTCCACATTATCGAGCATCTGAATTATCTTATTGATTTCAGCATCTTTCTCGGCCAGTTCAAGTTTGTTGTTAGTACCAAAAAATCCCATTGGTTACTCCTTAAAAAGTATTGTTGATGCCGTTGTTGAAAAATAACAGATTTGCACTCAAAATCAAAGTAGAGTTATGCGCTGTCACCGTCGAGATTTTTACAATAATAAAAGAATGCAAATAACGAGCGGGACCATACGAAAAACGAAATAATAATTGTACTGCAGGGAGGATAGTGTGTAATGAAGACGAGAGGGGTAGGCCATGCGGCTTACCCCTCTCTGTATGCGACGAGACTAGTCTACCGATTTACGTAAAAAAGTCGGAATATCATACTGGTCTTCGTCATCCTCAATAAAAGAAACTGTCGGACGAATTCTTGTGACATTTTCATTTTTTTCACGATCACGCTGGAAAGTCGGGCGATCAAGTGACGAGTGGCCGCCGACGTGCTTCTCTGCCAGGGACAGGCTGTTCTTGCGCAGGTCGCGTCCTTTTTCAACATCAAAACGATCACCGAAACCGGTTGCGATCACAGTTACCTTAATGTTGTCGCCCATTTCATCATCGCGGACAACTCCAATTTTGATGTTCGCATCTTCATGGACTTTCTCGTGAACAATGCGGTTAACCGTATTGTAATCGTCCATGGTCATGGAGACAGAACCGGTAATATTGACCAGAACACCTTTGGCACCCGATATGTCGTTATCTTCAAGTAGCGGGCTGGAAATAGCGTTGTTTACCGCATCAGCTGCACGGTTTTCGCCATTACCCATACCAATACCCATCATGGCCATACCGCGAACACTCATGACCGTCTTGACATCGGCGAAGTCGAGGTTCATCAGGCCAGTAGAAGTGATGAGCTCAGAAATACCCTGTACGGCCTGGCGAAGCACGTCATCAGATGGTTTGAAGGCGTCGAATAAGGACATGTTTTTACTGGCAAGGCTGATCAGGCGGTCATTGGGGATAATTATCAGAGAATCGACATGCTTTTTCAAGTCTGCAATGCCCTGCTCAGCAAGGAATGAACGAGCTTTGCCCTCATAGGTGAATGGCTTGGTGACGACACCAACTGTCAGTACGCCGGTCTCGCGGGCTGCTTGAGCAATAACTGGTGCTGCACCGGTACCGGTGCCGCCTCCCATGCCGGCAGCGATGAAAACGAGGTCAGCGCCCTTGATGGCTTCTGCGAGCTGGTCCTTATTCTCAAGGGCAGCAGCGGTTCCTACCTCAGGCTTAGACCCGGCGCCGAGACCTTTCGTCAGTTCTCGTCCAAGTTGAAGTTTAACTGGTGCTTTCGAAGTGCGAAGCGCCTGAGCATCAGTGTTGGCAACGATAAAATCTACTTTATGTATGGAGCTTGATATCATGGTGTTGACGGCATTGCCGCCTCCGCCCCCAACCCCGATTACTTTAATAACGGCACTCTGCTCAATAGTCTCATCAAATTCAAACATCAGTTCCCCCTCTATATTTTATGGCTTGTATACAATTTTGAATGCCGGAAATGTAACCTCAATTTGGCCAAGAATAAAGAAAAAAATACGATATATTTTGAGAGAAAAAGGTGTCTTTAAAAAACAGAGTGTTAGGGGATTGTGTGCCGGACCGGCGGAGTGACGTTTCTGTTCTACATAAAAAAATGGCCGTTTTCCAACGATATGGGAAACGGCCGAAAATTGCATGATGTTACCTGTTAGCTAGAAAAACTCGCGGAACCAACTCTTCATCCGTCCAAAGACGGATCCAAATAAATTAGCCTCTGGTTTGCCTGCCGGGAACTCGCGGGAACCGGAGTTGCGGCTTCCGTACACAACAAGGCCAACGCCAGTGGAATATACCGGCGATTTTACTACATCATTTAAGCCGCCGATCTTTTGAGGGAGTCCGCGACGTACCGGGAGATTGAAAATCTGTTCAGCCAGCTCTGGGATACCTTCCAGGATACTGGACCCACCGGTGATGACAACACCCGATGCGATACAATCTTCCAGGCCCGATTTAATGATTTCCCTGTTGACTAAAGAGAAGATCTCTTCCATGCGGGGTCCAAGTATTTCACAGAGCACGTTGCGTGACAGTTCGCGTGGTTTGCGCCCACCAACGCTTGGTACCTCAATTTTGTCTTCTTTGCCGACCAGTGACGCAAGGCAACAGCCATATTTTTGCTTTATTTTCTCGGCTTCGGCAAAAGGAGTTCGTAACCCTACTGCTATATCATTGGTAAGCTGATTGCCTCCCAGCGATATTACCGATGTGTATTTAATCGCCCCCTCGGCAAAAATGGCGATGTCTGTCGTGCCGCCACCAATATCCACCATGCAGACGCCAAGCTCTTTTTCATCTTCTGACAGGACCGCGTGTGATGATGCCAGTTGCTCAAGTACTATATCGGCCACATCCAGTCCGGCTCTGTTGCATGACTTGACGATGTTTTGGGCGCTTGCCACTGCGCCAGTAACAATATGAACCTTTGCTTCCAATCTGACACCACTCATGCCGAGCGGTTCACGGATGCCGTCCTGCTCATCAATAATAAATTCCTGTGGTAGTATATGCAGGACTTCACGATCCATCGGGATATTAATCGCCTTGGCAGCATCAATGACGCGGCGCACATCTTCCTGTGAAACCTCACGGTTCTTGATGGCTATGACACCATTTGAGTTCAAACCCTTAATATGTCCGCCCGCAATGCCGGCATAGACGGATTTGATCTCGCAGCCTGCCATCAATTCCGCTTCCTCGATAGCCTTCCTGATGGCGCCAACGGTGCTTTCAATGTTGATGACCACGCCTTTACGCAGGCCACTGGAAGGGCTGGTTCCGATGCCGACGATATCAATACCTTCTTCCGTGACGTTGCCGACAATGGCGCAAATCTTGGTAGTACCGATGTCGAGGCCGACAATCAGATTATCCCGTTTTGTTGCTGACATACCGCTCCTCCTGCAAAATAATATTAAATATAGCCGCTAACTTTTTTTGACGATAATTTTGTCGATGTAATCGAGGTCGATATAATGAATAGATGGCAATTGCACTGCTAAATCCCGGTAAATACGGGCAAAACGTTCGACTTTTGCTTGGAAATCTCCTGATCCTACTTTGACCGGAAGCGCTCCTGCCGCTGTGAATAGAGTAAATCCGTAGCCCTTATCGTAATGAATCTCCGATACATCTGCAAGAATAAATGCGCCTTTTTCGCGTAATGCTTTCAGGAGGAGACAGGTGGCTTCAAGCGCCTCTTTGGTCCCTTTTGGATCGCTACCAAGCTCTTCTTCGCTGAATCCGGTAACGACAGGAAAGTCCAGTTTGTCGCCGTTGTTAAGAACTTTGAAGACATTTCCCTTCTTGTCAAGGTAGTAAATAAATCCCATGTTGACTATTGCTATCGGCTCGCGTTCCGTTATGGCTATTGAAATGGTATCCGGAAAATAGCGGTTAATATGCACCGTTTCAACCCAGGGATTTTGCAGGATATGCTCTCCCATACGTTTCAGGTTCATGCGGAGCAAGTCTCTACCAGGCTCTACGTTGGCCAATCCAAGTATTTCGTCCCGGGTCAGGTGTGTGGTGTTTGACACATTAATTGCTTTGAGAGAGAACACGGTGACGGTTTTTGACGCACGATAACAGCCATAGATTATGCCGCCCGCCAGTGAAAGTGCAACCAGCCCAGACGCAATCATCTTCATCGGGCGCAGATACTTCTTGAGATCAAGCGGCTTTCGCTGAATTTTGACTTTGTTCGGCGCCACTTTTTTGCGCTGATGTGATGAATTGGCGAAGTCCCGCACTCGTTAGTTCACCTTTGTGGAGAGATGTGCTGATTCAATAATACAGGAAACAAGAGCCTCAAAAGACAGGCCGGCCCCTTTTGCCGCTATTTCAGGCAAGAGCGAGAGGGCGGTCATTCCCGGCAGCGTGTTTACTTCCAAGACATAGCAATCACCGTCTGGTGTTACCAGCAGATCCACCCGACTGTAACCGGTGCAGCCCAAGGCACGATGAGCTGCCAGGCCAATCTGCTGTGCTTTTTCGTATAAAGTCGCTTCCAGGCGTGCCGGGAAAATATGTTCCGCCATACCATCGGTGTATTTGGATTCAAAATCGTAGAATTCATTTTTGGGGACTATTTCGATGGCACCCACCGGCCTATCTTCCAATATGCCGACTTGTACCTCCTGCCCTTTGATATATTGCTCTACCAGTATCTCTTCATCATAGCGAAACGCCAGTTGCAGCGCATCTGCAAGTTGAGCTTCCTCTTTGATAATTGAAACACCGACCGAGGAACCTTCCTGTACCGGTTTGACAACGAATGGCAGGCCGAACGGCAGATCAGATAGGTTTACATCTTCTCCGCGGCGATAACAACGAAAAGGGGCTGTCAGTATGCCGCTGGCAGCAAAAGCCTGCTTGCTGTAAAGTTTATGCATGGCCAGGGCACTGGCAAGGACACCGGAACCGGAATAGGGAATCTGCAGCAATTCAAGCAAACCCTGTATGCAACCATCTTCGCCGTAGCGTCCGTGCAGGGCGATAAAGGCCGCTTCGATCCCTTCGTGCTTCAATACTTCTGCCACGTCACGTCCGACATCGATAGTTACGGCATTATATCCACTGGCAACAAGCGCCAGGTGAACGGCCGCACCGCTCTTAAGGGATACCTCCCGTTCAGCGGAAAGTCCACCAAAGAGCACGCCGATTTTTTTTGATTTCATCATGACGGAACCCTTTCCAAGGCACATCCGAACAAACAGATGTTAAACGTTGCCGACTATACGCACTTCTTCCTCAAGTGTCACGCCGGATGTTGTTATAACTGCATTTTTTACCAGTGCCGCCAGATCCAGAAAATCCTGAGCTACCGCATTGCCGATATTTATTAGAAAATTACTGTGTACTGTAGACACCTGGGCGCCGCCAACAGTAACTCCGCGCATGCCTGCGGCATCAATTAATCTCCACGCTGCCTGGCCTTTGGGGTTTTTAAAAAAGGACCCGGCACTGGGAAACCCCACATTATGCTTGGTACGCCGCAGTTCCAGATCTTTTCTGATCTCTTCCTCAGTAAGTTGGTGGTCACGTTCGTCAAATTTGAACGTTGCCGCCAGCACGATGTCGCCATCTGCAAGTTTCAGGTGGCGGTAGCCGTAGTCAAGTTCCTGCATATGATAGTCACGGATTTCTCCGCCCCGCAGCAACGTGAGTTGCTCAGTGTGTTCAAGGATGCCTTCACCGTATGCTCCGGCGTTCATCTTTATCGCTCCGCCGATTGTGCCGGGAATGCCTGAGATAAAACCAAGGCCACCCAAGCCGATTTTTTGAGCATAGCGTACGACCGCCAGATTTTCTGCCCCGGCTTCTGCTTTGATCAACGCTGCTCCCACGGAGGCGATTCGGTTGAAGCGCTCCAGCGAGATAATCGCCCCGCTGATGCCCTTGTCACGCACCAGCAGGTTGTAACCCTTGCCGACGGTTAACCAGGGCATCTGTCGTTCACCCAGGCCAGAAAGGAGCTTCTGGAGATCTTCAGCATCTTCAGGAATCGCATACAGATCGGCCGGTCCGCCAACTCTAAGCGAGGTGTGAAGGTGCATCGGCTCATGCCGGAGCAGTTGTCCGCGTATCTCCAACGATTCTAAGTTCAGTTTATGCTCCCAGTAGCCGAACCAGCGCCTCTCCCTGCTGCCAGATGTTTCCGGCTCCAAGAGTTATGACAATATCACCTTCGCGGACAATGCCGGCCAGATGTTCGGGGATCAGCTCCCGATTTGCGATCCAGGTGACGTCCTTCTGGCCGTGGCGGAGAACTCCTGCCGCAAGTCGCTCGGCAGTCGCGTCTGCTATCGGCTGCTCACCGGCTGCATAGACATCAGTAAGGATCAGTACATCAGCATCATAGAAAGCGGTCACAAATTCGTTGAACAGCTCATGGGTACGGGTGTAACGGTGCGGCTGGAAGGCCGCAACAATGCGCCGCTCCGGCCATCCCTGACGTGCCGCTGCCAGCGTCGCCTTGATTTCCACTGGATGATGACCGTAGTCGTCCACGACCATGATTCCCTTTGGTTCTCCCTTAACGGTGAAACGGCGTCCGACACCGCTGAACGTCGCAAAACCTTCCTGAATAGCGGTGAACGGTATATCAAGCTCAAGCGCCACGGCGATGCAGGCCATCGCGTTCAGGACGTTGTGCGGGCCGGGCATTGGAAAGGAGATTTCACCGAGTCGATACCCTTTGAAGTGGGCGATAAACGATGTCTGAAACCCTTCATGTCTGATGTGGGTGGCACGGATATCAGCCTGTGCCGAAAGGCCGTAAGTCATATAGCGTTTTTTTACCAGCGGCAGAATCTCGCGGATATTTTTGTCATCGAGGCAGAGTACCGCAAGGCCATAAAAGGGAACCTTGTTGATAAACTCGACGAAGGTTTCTTTGATCTCTTCGATGCCGGAATAATGGTCGAGGTGATCGGCATCAATGTTCGTTACCACAGCGATAGTCGGCGAAAGCAGTAGGAAGGAACCATCGGATTCATCAGCCTCAGCGAGCAGGAACTTCCCCTGCCCGATCTGGGCGTTTGTGCCGATAGCGTTCAGTTTTCCGCCAATCACGACCGTCGGATCAATGCCGGCATGTCCCAAAACAGCGGCAGCCATCGAGGTGGTTGTGGTCTTTCCGTGAGTTCCGGCGATGGCAATGCCGTATTTCATGCGCATTAATTCAGCCAGCATTTCAGCACGGGGAATAACCGGAACGTGCCGTTTCTTAGCCTCCATCACCTCCGGATTGTCGTCATGTACGGCGGAGGAGATTACCACCACATCAACATCTTTCAGGTGATCTGCACTATGGCCGATGCCGATTTCAGCGCCAAGTCCGGCCAGGCGTTCGGTGATGTCAGAACCGCGCAGATCAGAACCGGATACTTTGTAACCCAGGTTAAGGAGGACTTCGGCTATTCCGCTCATGCCGATGCCGCCGATGCCGACGAAGTGTATTTTATCGATTTTTCCGTACATGGGGACGTCCTTGTCAGGTTTATTTTCTATTCA
>CAIRND010000332.1 GCA_903879825.1 uncultured Geobacteraceae bacterium | reverse complement strand
TTTTATTGATGAGATTGTTCAGAAACCGCGGACTCGCGTGAGCCCGCGGGATCTCAGAAAACGTCTAAAATCCTTTTTCTTTCAGCATATTCAGTGACTGCAACAATTCAAACGCTCTTTTCAGCTGATAATCCTTTTGAACATCAGCATCTTTAGCAGCACCACCATGAGGCGACACGGCCGCTTTTGGTTGCGGTGTATCCTGTTTGCCATCTGAAGCCAGACTTTTTTCCAGATCTTTTTCCTTAAGCGGCACGGCCTTCTCTTTGGGGGGAAGCGGAACAATATTAGGCACCTCTACATCAGGTACAATTCCTTTCGCCTGAATTGAACGCCCACTCGGAGTGTAATAACGCGCCGTTGTAAGTTTAAGGGCGGCATTACCTTTCATGGGGAATATTGACTGAACCGAACCTTTGCCAAAACTCTGCGTGCCCATGATAATAGCCCGTTTATGATCCTGCAGGGCACCGGCGACTATTTCAGAAGCACTGGCACTGCCACCGTTGATGAGCACAATAATGGGATAACGAGGTTCCTTGGTGCCTAATGTTCCGTTATAGACCCGGTTTGATTCGGCGGAGCGCCCTTTAATACTAACAATCGCAGAGTTTTTGATGTCATCCCCGACGAAGCAGTTCACAACTTCAACGCACGAATTAATCAAGCCACCCGGGTTATAGCGCAAGTCCACAATCAATCCCTTCAGAGAGCCTCCTGATTTTGCATGAAGCTCTTTGAGCGCCTCTTTAAATTCACTTCCGGTACGCTCCTGAAATTGTGATATCCGAATCAATCCATACCCTGACTCCAGCAATTTTGGCTTGAGACTTTTTATCTTTATGATATCGCGAATGAGGTTAAAAACATGCGGTTTCACGTTTTCGCCCCGTAAAATAGTCAGGGTAACCGGCGTCCCCTTCTCTCCCCGCATTCTCTTAACCGCTGCAGTAGTATTCATACCGTTGGTTGAGGTACCATCAATCTTCCAGATGTAATCATTGGCCTGAATGCCCGCCCGGGAGGCAGGAGTATCGTCTATCGGAGCTATCACCGTCAGCTTGCCATCTTTGGTACCAATCTCAATTCCGACTCCACCAAAAGCTCCGGACATTTGAACTTCCATTTCATGATACGGCTCCGGTGGCAGATAGGCACTATGCGGATCGAGCGTGGCAAGCATGCCGTCAACCATTTTCAGCACTATTTTTTTTGAATCAGGTTTTTCAACATAATTTGCGAGAACAGCTGCGTACGCTTCCCGTAAGGTAGTAAGCGCATGTGCATCAGGTGTGGTAAGACGTACGCGCCAGCGATGAGAAAAGATAATCATCAGACACGCAGCCATCAGCACAACAACAAGTAATATCCATTTTGCCGAAGTTTTTTTATAGGTTGGAAGCATTACAATTATCTCCGTACGTCAATGCCATAACTTTTAATTTTACGATGCAGATTACTCCGTTCCAGCCCGATCAGTTCGGCAGTGCGGGAAATATTCCAGTCGTTCTCCTCAAGTTTGTGAATAATAAACTCCCGCTCAAAATCCTCTCTTGCATCTCGTAAAGCTGCTCGGGAGAGTGCGCCCTCCACGGAAGGGAGTGCAGCAAACGGCTCACCCGATAACGGGGGAATATCCTCTGCAGTTATAACATGACCGGGTACAACGATAAGAATTCGTTCGACCACGTTTTTCAATTCACGAAGGTTGCCCGGCCATGAGTATCGGCTCAGTGTGTCAAGCGCTTCCGGGAGAAATGCCTTACTCTCCCCCCCTTCCCTTCGAGAGAACTGAGTAACGAAATACTGAACAAGCTGCGGAATGTCACCGAGTCGTTGTCGAAGTGCCGGAGCTCGAAAGAGGACCGTACTTAAGCGATAATAGAGATCACTATTGAATCTCCCCGCAGCCATTTCCAGTTCAAGAGACTGAGCAGACGCGCCAATAATACGAATATCAGCGGCAAGTTTCCGGATGCCTCCCACTCGTTCAAAAGTACCCTCCTGAATAAAGCGAAGAACTTTTACCTGTGTGCCACTCGGCAGTTCACCAATATCATCCAAAAACAGCGTG
>CAIRND010000331.1 GCA_903879825.1 uncultured Geobacteraceae bacterium | reverse complement strand
TCGTGCAAAAAAACGGTACTCGGCTTCCACGCCATGATGAAAGAGGTCATGAGCGGTTTCACTAATTTCAACATGGGGGCGCAGGTTAATACTCTCTTCAACCGGTTGCGCATTGAAGACGAGTTGTACCGGACTCTTAATGACGCCAAACAGGCCCGCAAGCGAATTGAAAACATCGAGCAGGTGGTCAACTCGCTGGCGGCGTACGAAGAGCAGACCCCGCATGCAACCCTGTCGGTTTTCCTTGAGCGGATTTCGTTGATGGATGAGGACAAACCGGGCGAGGATGGCAAGGAAAAAGGCACCAATTCTGTGACCCTGATGTCGCTGCACTCCAGCAAGGGGCTTGAATTCAGCCACGTCTGGCTGGTCGGAATGGAAGAGAATCTGCTTCCCCATAAACGCTCGATCGAAGAGGATCCGACCGTGGCTGAAGAGCGCCGTCTTTGCTACGTCGGCATCACGCGGGCACGAAAATATCTGACCATCTCACGCTGCATGACCCGCCGCAAGTACGGCGCGGTGGAAGGACGCAAACCGAGCCGTTTTCTGGCCGAGATCCCCGGACACCTGCTGAGTGGTGGAGGGGGCGCTGATAGCGCAACGGCTGAACCGGTCGATCTGGCTGCGGATTTCTTTGCGCGGATGCTGGCAGATTAAGGAGAACGTATGAGAGAAAAATCGCTGGATACCGCAGCCTACGTGGCCGGCCTGATGGCTATTGATAAATCAACTCTCCCTGCTGATGGCGGCGAGGGCTTTAACCGCCTGATTTTCGCCCGCAGCCCGTATCTGCTGCAGCACGCCGAAAACCCTGTAGCATGGTATGAATGGGGCCCTGCCGCCTTTGAAAGGGCTCGTATGGAGAGCCTGCCGATTCTGCTTTCTATCGGTTACTCCACCTGCCATTGGTGCCATGTCATGGCCCATGAATCATTCGAAGATACTGAAGTAGCCGACCTGCTGAATCGTCATTTTGTCTGCATCAAGGTGGACCGGGAAGAGCGGCCCGACATCGACGATTTCTATATGGCTGTTGCGCAGACGCTGACCGGCAGCGGCGGATGGCCGCTCAATATTTTCATGACTCCTGAGAAGCGCCCGTTCATGGCAATCACCTATCTCCCCAAACGGGGTGGACGGGGGATGAGCGGCCTGATGGAGCTTCTGGCTAACATTGCCACACTGTGGCGACAACGCCCGGATATGATCGAGAAAAACTGCCACGGCATCATGGTGGCGCTGGAAAATTCGCGGCAGCGTCAGGGGTCCGAAGGCATTGTGGATGTAACGGCTGTTAGCGGAAAAGCATTGCAGCTGCTGAAAAGAATATATGATCCACGCAATGGCGGGTTCGGGAGTGCGCCCAAATTTCCGATGCCGATCTATCTGAGCTGGTTGATCGGGCAGAAAACCTCTCACACTCCTGTTCTCCCAGAAAGCCAGGAAGCGTGCGCCATGGCGCTTCACACGCTGCAAAAGATGAGATCAGGCGGCATCTGGGATCAGCTGGGCGGGGGGTTGCACCGCTATTCTGTTGATCCGGTCTGGCTGGCACCACATTTTGAAAAGATGCTTTACGATCAGGCCATGCTGGCACAGGTAACGACTGAGGCCTTTCTCGCCACTGGTGATCCATTCTATCGCACTATAACAGATGAGATTTTCTCGTTTGCAGCGCGCGAGTTGCTCTCCGCAGAGGGCGCGTTCTGTTCCGCTCTGGATGCCGACTCTGAAGGGGTTGAAGGCAAATTCTATGTTTGGGAAAAGAGCGAGATTGATGACTGTCTCGGAGCGGATGCGGAGTTATTCTGTCGCTTCCACGCGATTACGACTGAGGGGAATTTTGAGGGGCAGACGATCCTTACCGCTCCGCTTACTGTTGATGAATTTTGCCGCCGGCATGAGTTGAGTGAAGCGAGTACGATCCTCCTTCTGGAGCGGTGCCGTACAAAGCTAATGGAGCGGAGAGATCTGCGTATCCGTCCGCTCCGGGATGACAAGATTATCACCTCATGGAATGGTTTGATGATTTCAGCCTTTGCAACGGCGGGGATTGTCCATAACAAGCCGGACTACATTGCAACTGCCGCCCGGACAGCAACGTTTCTTCTTAAAAACCTCCGCAGCAAAGAGGGAAGACTGTTACGCAGCTATTTAACCAGTGCGTCTGATGTTCCGGCGTTTCTGGAGGATTACGCCTTTTTGACCGGTGGATTGCTGGATCTGTACGAGGCGACTCTTGAGCAGACCTGGCTGAATGAGGCGCGCCTACTTGTGGTAGAATTGCTCCAGCTCTTCCGCGATCCCGACTCCGGCGAATTCACCCTGACCGGTCATGACGCCGAGCAGATGCCGGCCCGCATTTCGTCCGACCACGACGGTGTCACGCCATCTGCCCTTGCCCGCACCGCCCATGTTCTCTACCGGTTAGCCTGGATCGATGACAGGCCGGAACTGCTTGAATCTGCAAAAAAAGCGCTCAGTGGAATCCTGGGTGAAATCAGGGATAATCCGTTAGGACATTTGGGGGCGTTGCAACTGCTTACGCTGCTTGATGGTGAGCCGACTACCGCCACTTTTTCTGGAGAAATATACACTCCTGAAGCATCTGCACTCAATGCGGCACTTCATAACCATCCCATACAAAGCCTGATTATCCGAAGTGAATACCGTCCGGCGGCGCTCTCCCTCTCTTTGTGCGCACCAGGCACCTGTTACCCTGCTGTTTCGACAGTAGAAAAACTGGAGCAGCTTCTTTCAGTAATAGACATTAAATACGGCATTTGATCACGCAACGTCGCAACGAACGCAACGAGAAACAAAGACTTATAACGAAATAGTGATTAACCAATCGGATGAACCTGGATAATGGCTTAAGTTATCGATTTCATTCGTTGCGCCGTTGCGTCGTTGCGTGAAACTGCTTTTTGTAGGTTAAATTGTGATTTGCCAGCGAGTCGCCCAGTATGATATAGCATCTGCTATTATTTCACCTTGCATCATCAGGAGCTTACCAACGTATGTTGACCGGAAAACAGAAACGACACCTGCGCGCCCTCGGGCATAAACTGAAACCCCTTATCCAGATCGGCAAAAAAGATATCGAAGAGGCTCT
>CAIRND010000330.1 GCA_903879825.1 uncultured Geobacteraceae bacterium | reverse complement strand
GCCGCTTAACTGATAACCACTCTCAGGGGTAAAATATTTTATTCCGGCCAAAGTGGTCGGCTGCATCTGTATGTTGCTCATCGTTTTTTTTCCTCTCTTCCAGGGAACGTATTGATACCTGCATTTTTGCCTATCATCCGGTAGATCTGTACCTCATCCCACGGCTCATCCATTATGCCGTCGTGGATCGCCCAACTTCTTCCGATCACGCTACGCTCCATTCCCGGCATGCGAAAGGGGCTTGATCCGTCCAGGCGTTTAAAGTAGCGACCTCCGGGCTGAAACTCGCGGTCTATCTCCCGCATTAAGCGTGTCCCGCGCAGATAATCAAAACCGTATTTTTCATAGCGGATGGCGTTGTCGTATGTGAGTGGTTCTGCCACAATCATCTCAATTCCGAGCGCATCGGTAAAACGCTCCAGCAACGGAAAAAACGACACAAACAGCTGGAGCCCCTGTTGAGTCTGATTGGGAAACAGCCCGGCTTTCATGGCGCGCAGCTCTTCCGGAATATTTCGGCCGTGGGATGCAAACCAGTTATTTTCACCCTTCTCATTGACATCAACCGCATAACTGGCGGCGCCCGGGTCTTTGATGATACAGAAGCTCAGCTCCATCTGATGAAACTGAGTGTCGCACAGCTCCAGAAAAAAAGCCATCACGCCGCCAACCGGCTTTGAGCGAGCCTCAATCCGTACAAAAGGCAATCCGGCTGGGGCTATAAATGTAACCAACCGCTCTCCGGCCACATTACAGAGCGCATTGTCTGCCACGCCGAGAACCTCCCGCAACCGCGGCGGCAGCAGGCAGGAATAGATTCGATCCTTTTCTGGCTCATCCAGCCGGTTAATTGCCCTAATTGAAGAGAGCGGCTGTCCGGCGGCGTCAAGCAGCGGGCTGTTATGGGGAAGGATTGCCATAGCTTCCGAGTATACCAGGGAAAATTGTTTTTTTAATGCAGCTGATACTTTTTTCTACCGCAACCAGAGCCAGTGCCCGCTCCCCTTCCTCTGCCCAGTGCATGGCATCCAGCAGCACCCGATTCTGATAACCCTGCTGTTCAATTTTGTCAATAAAAGCTGACGGTAAGCGGGGGTCTAATTTTATATCGTTCATAATAGCCCAGGCCATTGTCCAGGCTCTGGCCGTGTTCATGAGCTCATATCCCCCGCCGCCCAGTGCTACCCAGGGGATTTTGAGACTCTTTATTTTGGCAAGTATCCCGCCATAACTGTGGGTGGTGATCTCCAGATTAGTGAGCGGATCGGTGCGAAAAGTATCCGCGCCGATCTGGGTGATAATGATGTCCGGGTTATAGGCGGCAATGAGCGGATAGGCGATCTCATCAAAGGCTTTCATGTAGATGGCGTCATCGGTGTGAGCAGGCAGTGGCACATTGACCGAATACCCTGCTCCGCGCCCCACGCCGGTTTCATCTTCAAAACCGGTGCCGGGATAAAAATAAATGCCGCTCTCGTGAAGAGATATTGTCAGGACCTGATCCGTATCATAGTACGCTTCCTGAACACCATCGCCGTGGTGCGCGTCAATATCCAGATAGAGTACCCGCCTTCCGCGGGCAACCAGCCAGTTAATGGCAAGAACAGCGTCATTTATGTACGAAAAGCCGGATGCCTTGGCACGGTGGGCATGGTGCCATCCGCCGGTCAGATTGAAAGCGATGTCAAATTTCTCCTCTTCCACGAGACGCACCGCTTCAAAAGTCGCACCGGCTCCCAAGGCAGCACAGTCATACAACCCCTTGAACACCGGGCATTCTGCATCGCCAAGACCATATCTGAAATCAGCCCTCGGCTCTTCAGAGGCGCTGAACTCTTTGAGCCGGGCAATGTAGGCAGGATCATGAAAAGTCAGCACCATTTCGTCTGTCACCGGCAGACAATCACGGATTTCCATATTCGGGAGCTCCAGCAGGCCATACGCGGCGAGCAGATCATACGCCATCCGGTTTCGGTGAAGTTTGAACGGGTGATCGTCGCCATAATTAAAATTGCCGAAAAGGGGAGAATATATCAGCGCAGTACGACAGGGGTTCATCAGGCAGACCTCATGTCTGAGTGGAGAAAATAGTTAGACCGAAGAAGTGTACCGGTGGTGATGACTCAGCACCGGCGAGGGAGGGACGGTTAATTATCTTGATAGTATTCTCTTTATACTCCCAACCAGCACACATACGATAAGATACAGCACCAAAAAGTTAAACGTATTCCATTCATATAAATGCGTACCTATTCTCACATTGTCATAATAATCAGCTGTTGTTTTCGATATCATTATTTCTACGACTGATAACACACCGATTATAATATTCGTATACCAGGTAACGAAACAAATACATATTATGTATAAAATATCGATAGATACCTCACCGGTTATGTAATCGAGATAGCCGAGGATAGAAATAATCACAGAAATAAGGACCATGGCTTTTATAAAGTCAGATAAATTATATATTTTAGCTGGTTCTCGCATTCAGGTACCTTAGCTGTTATTGGCGTTATAATTCAACGAAGTCGTATGTACCCACACCCTGAACTAACAGATACTCTGATTTCTCTGGGTAGGCATTCGATACACGATGTACTTGAGGTGGTGTAATCTCTGCCCGTTGTCCCGGATGCAATACTACCGACTCATCGGGGTTATTGACTTCAACCTTGATTGCCCCATTCAGGCAGACAAAATAATCCGTGACCTCGGTATGGTAATGCCATTTTGTGGAAGCACCGTGGTCAAGTTCCATTACCCGTACAAGCACATTATCAGTTCTAATGACATCATGGCTGCTCATTGTCTTCCTTGGCGCGACTATGTGCGGTTCTTTAGATATATGAAAACTGCTATTATTATTGCAAATATTACAAATGGTGCTAACGCGTACAGTACCGCATGTGAGTCCATCAGCATTATGGTTGGTCGGCGTTAATGGCAGTTTTCAGCTTGGCACTGGTCTTGAAACTAATTACCCTTCGAGATTCGATAGTAATCGTCTCACCCGTTTGAGGATTCCTGCCCCTACGATCTCTCTTCTGCTTAACCTCAAAACTACCAAAACCAGAGATCTTAACATCTTCTCCAGATGCAAGAGTCTGTTTTATAATAGAAATAAAACTTTCCACCAGATCTGTTGACTCTTTTTTTGAGAAATTAAGTTGTGCCGTCACCTTTTCTACAATGTCCACTTTAGTTAATGCCATGTTTCCCTCCTCCGTTATATTTAAATATGCCCAACCCATATATCAGATTGCCGAGATGACTTATCAAAGTACTATTTTTGAGTTGTTATAGCATTACTGGATAAACAGTCAATTTAATTGATTCTTTTTTTTGAAATTCTCCGTACTCAATGGCGCACACGCAAAAAGGGCCACCCCAACGAGGTGGCCCTTTAATCGTATTCTGATCCCATGTATTCCCCCTTAGCTGTTTTTAGAGGTTACCGGTGCCAACTCCTCTTTTACTACAGACACAACACCTTTTACCATACCTGTCAGAAGTAATACTGCTGGAACTACCTGAGCAACAACTATCAAAGCGCAAAATCCAAGAAATACCCAAACAAACATTCCACTGTTATCTGCACTTAAATTTGATGTTGCTGCGAATGCTGATGCTGGTGCCAATGTTCCTACGATAGTGGTGATAAGTGCTCTCATGACATCCTCCTATTTATTTTTGTTGTTAAATTTAATTGCCGTTGTATTGGTACTTTGCACAGCCGGTGCCAAGTTTGATAAGTTAAATGAAGCAACTATTTAACTAGCTGAAATTATTTATATTTATAAAGTAAGTATTCTACGAGAAGTAATAGTATCAATATAAATAGTACTGGTGGCTGTATAAATTAATGATACTAATAGGCCACTGCAAAAATATACTTTTAGTAAATTCAGCATGTTGCAGTTTTGCATACAAAAAAATTGAGTGTATAAAACTTTGATACCTGTTTTTGAGGGCCGTTTTGGTTGAGTCGGCTGCGTGGCCTTAGCTGTATTAACTGGCGAACCGTGACTTCTCCGACTTCATCTCAGCATGACTACCTGAGTAATGCTTCATATTTTAAACACAAAAGGGCGCTACGAATTAACGTAACACCCTTTACTTTATGGTGGAGATGGACGGGATCGAACCGACGGCCTGTACGTTGCGAACGTACCGCTCTCCCAACTGAGCTACATCCCCTCGTCGTTAATTTTCTAGTGTACCAATGGTAGATTTACCGTAAATACGGCACCCTGCCCGACAT
>CAIRND010000329.1 GCA_903879825.1 uncultured Geobacteraceae bacterium | reverse complement strand
GTCGTATGTTACGTCATAGCGTGCATCGGTCAGTTGGCTGGCAAGATCCGCCAATACCATATTCCAGCCAGAGATCGCACCACCCACGGTTGTGCTGCCGTTATGGGAAGTTGCACCGGTTACACTTATCTTATAACTGTAACCTGTTGCCATCAAGTCACTGAAGTTGATCACATTTATCTGCGGCTGAGTGACGCCGGCCTTGGTAGTTGGCGTCGTGCCGTCATATATGGTTGTTTTCGTCCCGACGGTGGTGGATTTAAAAGAGCCTGCCGGTGTCAGTGTGACTGAGTCAATAGTGAACGGCTTGTTATTATTTGTTGCCGTAAAAGTCAGAGTGTGACTGGTCGCATCGGGTGTGACAGTGGCAGGAGAGAGCGTGGTGACCTCGCCGAAGGCGGTAAATTCAACATTATTAGTGCCATGGGTAATAGTAAGCTTCCGCCCACTGACGGTGACAGTCATGGCCTGACTGCCTGCCGCGATTTTTTCTTGTAAAGCCGTCATAACTGCAGCTTCAGAGAAATTGGTACTGCTGAGGGTACCGCCTGAATATGCCGTGCCATCAGCAACCGTGTATGTGACGGCTGCGCCAACTCCGATTTGCACCGTTACAGCGTAGGTACTTCCAAAAACCGGTGCATTAGCGAACGTAACACTGATCTGCTCGGCAACCGTTGTGGAAGGTGGAACAACCACATCACCGTAGAACTGGTCGTTATAACCGCCGGCTATCCGACCGGCCAGACTGGTAAGTAGTTCTCCCCATGTTTTTAACGGAGACGAAGTAGTTCCGGCACCGGTCGTTTCACCATAGACCGTTCCATTTACGACAACTCTGAACTCGGTATTTGCCGACAGTACAAGAGAGTCGCTGAAATCCACTAAACTGATCTGCGGCAATAAAGCGCTGGCCACCTGAGTCGGGGTAGAGCCTGTCGAGGTTAGATTGGCTGCCGAGGTAACTCCGGCTGCGTTGACAATGAATGCGCTGTTGGCAACATCTGCCTGGAGTGACAACGTGTTGCTCGCTCCGGTAATAACGGTTGCGCCAATCTTCTCTCCCGCCTCGATCTGAGATTTCAGCTCTCCCAGAATGCTTGACCAGCTATTAGTCACAGAGACGGCGCCGGAAGCATGCAGCACTGTGGCGCTGTATGCAGGTGGCAGTTGCGCAGCCAGTCCGGTGGCTATGATGGAAAGCGTTGTTGTATCGGTACTTCCGGTTGCTCCCGGATACTCGTACGAAGTGCCGTCAATCACTATCCGGTACTTACCACCCGCAGCAGCGCTGATACCTGCCAGGTTAATGGTACGACCGGTCGCGCTTCCTGCAGTAGTCTCGGAGGTTGCGCTGATCAGGGCGCTGCCCGTCATCCAGGTTCTGGCCGAAACTGTTATTTCTCCTGCATTCCCCCCTCTGGTGATGTTGATGACGTTGCCGACTGCGCTGGCCGAATACAAGGCATTTAGGTTAATTTCGGTAACCAGCTGTGAAATGACGGTGGCGATGGTGGTATCCGTCGCGGTGACGCTGAAAGCCGTGCTGCCATGGGCGATCGTATAGACTGAACCTGTTTTGACCAATCCAGCCAGAGAGTTCAGGTCGACAACCCGGATGGCGTCGCTGACAACCGCATTAGCCGGTGGATTTGAAATGGTGATCAAACCTGCGCCGTCGGTAATGGTAATTATGCCGTTCGACGATGTTGCAAAATAACTGGTATTAGATTCATTCTGAATCGCTAACGCCAGCCCTGCCGCCAGTTGGTCCAGTGTTGCAGCAGCTGGGAGGGTAGTAAAGGAAACCGTACGTGCGGTACCATTGTTCAGAGTCACACTGTAGGAAGTGCTGTTTGATACCGTCACATCATTGAGGTTAATAGTGCGGTCGGTATTCAGGTCAACTGCGGCAACGGGTGCTGGAGTACCGAGTGTCGGATCGACCTTCAGTTCATCCATGGAGATAGCTTTTGAATCGGCACCGGTCAGCACGATCGTCTGATTATCGCCGACCCGTGAGCTGTAGCCATGACCGTTGACAACTACAGTTACCACGGCATCCGCACCCGGTACAGCAGTGGCAAATTGGATATCGGACACCTGTTTTACCGAAGTACCGGCCTCCTGGGCCGGAGCAAAATCATTGATCGTCACCGTGTAAGTCGTTCCAACGGTAAAGTTCAACTTGGCAAGATCGATAACACGATCATCACCGGTAGCCAGGCCGACTGGAGTGATTGTGGCTGAGCCGACTGTTCCGGAAAATGGCGTAATGGTGATGGCGTACAAACCGGCACCATCAGTGATGGTAATTTGGGTTCCGCTTGCCGTTGCGACATAGTTACTGCTTGCGTCAATAGAGGCGGCAAGGGCTGTGGCAACGGTGCCCAAGGTATCGCCGGATTTCCCCAGATAAGTAAATAGCGTCACCCGGGATATCACGGCGTTAGCCACGTCCCCGGACACGACCTGTGAAACCACGACTGATGTGGTGAAGGGAGTGTTGGCGCTGTCAGCCGTCAGCAACAGGCGTTGTCCGGCGACGTCAGCGCTTGCGGTGACTCCTGCACCCGAATTTGTTACCTGATAGGCCAGTGCGGCAAGTATTGATGACCAGGTATTGGCTACTACCTTGCTGTTTACCGTATCACCCACTGTTACTGTTGAAGTGTGAGCTGAGGCGATGGTAACAGTGTATCTGTTGGCAGACAGAAGCGAGTTGGAGAAAACGACCTGCTGAACCTCCGCTGCAGCACCGGGCGTAGTGGTGACAACAGTGGCGCTGCCGGTTCCGAATAGATCGGACTGTTTTGTTGCGGTCGGCTCGGCGGTTATGCCGGCCGTGCCGGTCTTGGTAAAGGAGACCTCCAGCACTGTAGAGGTGCCGTAGTCTGAAGGGTCGTTCACCAGTACATACGCCGGTGATCCGCTGGAATCCCGCAGGGTTGCGCTAAAGGCAAAGACATCCACAACATGATCACGGGCAGTATAAATGGCATTCATTTCAGCAGCAATCGGCAGCTCACTCAAGAGACCTGCTGCGTCCAGCGTTACGGTGGCAAATTGCTTCAAGGCACCGGCTGTCGTCCCCGCCTCTACGTAATCGACCAGCATATTTTTGCCCGACTTGAGAATAATCGAACTGGCACCGGCATCTGCGGTCGTGCTTACCAGATGAACCGTCATCACTCCACCGGTTGTTACGTCAACCATACCTGAATTGGCAATTATAGAGGTAATTGAGAGATCATCCGCTTCGTTGATGGTTATGTTTCCGGCGCTATGGGAAACAGCGTCCACCGATACAATCAGGGTATTAAGCTGGATACCGAAGTTGGCCTCGGCGCTCAGATCTGTGGCGATAAAGACAGAACTGCTGTCGCTGGTAATATCATCGGCACGCAGGATCATCGATTGCTTGGCCGCCACAATGCCGCCGACAACCGCAAGCGTATGGTCTATCTGCTCCGTTTTGTTGCCGGTGCGCGGGTCAGGAGTGGCCGGAGAGAGCAGTTCAATCTTGATGTTTTCAGCTTTTTCAAAACCGGTGACACCTCCGACAAAACCGCTCAAGGTAAGATCGGAATTATCAGTGGTAGAGTTCAATCCGATGTAAATATCCCGTAAGGCGCGAATCTCGAAATTGCTGGCGTCAATGCCGATTGACTGGATGTTGACGTAACCAGAGGGTCGACCAGATGCAGGTGTCAGAGTTGGATGGCAGACCTGGATCAGTGCCCTGTTCAGAACACGCAAGTCGTCTTCTAAAAGAGTTGCATTGTACTTTGTCAGAAACTGGGAAACCCTTGTGGAGTCTGCAACAGAAAGAGAACCGGAATATTTGGCCCACAGTTTGTCATAGAGATTGTTTTTTGAGAATGAGAGTGCCTCGTTCAGGCCATCAAGTGAGTTTGCCACCACCACACCATCGGCAATCAACGCAGTGTAAAGCGCATTTATCGTCAGGCTTACGGTAAATTCACCTTCAGTGAAGACGGTTACCGTATTGTCGATAGCCGCTTCACCGCGGGCAATAATTTTAATTTCACCGATCTTGGCTGCGGAATCAGTGCTAATGGTCTGGATATCGCCGATTACCGTGACATTCCGGTCGGAGTTAAGCTCCAGATAATCGGTCGCTTTCAGCGTTCCCTCAAAATTTATGACATCACCGGTTGCGATGATGATTGTTGCAGCCACCAGGCTGCTGGTCGGCAATACTTTGGTTACGGATGAGCCATTCGGGGTGCCGTCGTTAAACTGGAAGAAGTCACCAGCGCGGTATTCGAGCAGATTGAGAGTGCCGGAAGCCAAGCTGTTGCTATCAAAAAATTTGTACGATTCCAGCACGTGAGCGGCAGTAAAGGAGATGCCCGATGTGTACACCAGGCTGTTATTCTGCGTCGGGGTTCCAGCAGCG
>CAIRND010000328.1 GCA_903879825.1 uncultured Geobacteraceae bacterium | reverse complement strand
GCCCTTTTTCAAATACATCCTCACGTTTGATCAACACGCACGGCTTATTGGTGATAATCACCGACGTTTCCGGACGCTCCATCTCTTCTGCAATAACACGCTTGGTTTCTTCCAGATCAAGAGGGTTTATGACGCGAATATTTTTCACACCGAGCGCTTTGCAGAGCAGCGGAATATTAACGGCATGTGACGGCTCATCCATCAGAGTAAAGCCGGTCGCCGGATTATCCTGACGTCCGGTCATGGCGGTAATACTGTTATCAAGAATGATCACCGTGGCGGGAGAATTATTATAGACCATATCCATTAAGCCATTCATGCCGGTATGCAAAAAGGTCGAATCTCCGATTACGGCAACTACTTTCTTACTTTCTTCGGCAGACACAACTTTGGTTACGCCGGTAGCCATACCTATGGAGGCCCCCATGCAGACACAGGTGTCCATTGCAGAGAGAGGCGGCAAAAAGCCTAATGTGTAGCAGCCGATATCTCCGGTAACATAGGCTTTAAGCTGGTTAAGAGCAAAAAAGACGCCACGATGAGGGCAACCAGGACACATATTAGGTGGACGACCCGGCATAGAATCGATAGCGGCAATAACTGGTTGCGACAGCCCGAAAGCGGTGCGCAGACGCCCGGGCGTAAGTTCGCCGCACAGCGAGATGATTTCCTTACCGATGGCAGGAATCCCCATGGCCTTAACCTGTTCTTCAATAAAGGGATCAAGCTCTTCGATGACGTAAAGCGTGTCAACTGAGGCAGCAAATTCGCGAATCAGATCATGAGGAAGCGGGTGTACCAGGCCAAGTTTGAGGGTTGATGCGTTCGGCAGCACTTCACGGACATACTGATAACAGATACCCGCCGTAATAATACCGATGGTGGTATCACGAAGTTCCACACGATTAAACGGCAGTGCAGCAGATGCTTTTGAAAGATTGACCAGGTTCTGTTCGACCAGTGGATGACGAACACGTGCATTGCCAGGCAGCATAACCAGTTTTGCCGGATTTTTTTCAAGTTTCGGCAGCGGTAGATCCGTTACCCGTTCACCAAGTTCTACAATCGATTTGCCGTGGGATATGCGGGTGCTGCTTCTTAGCATAACCGGTGTGTCATATTGTTCAGACAGCTCAAAAGCCAGACGGGTAAATTCTTTACATTCCCGCGAATCAGACGGTTCCAGCATCGGCACTTTGGCAAATTTGGCATAGTTGCGGCTGTCCTGCTCATTCTGGGAAGAGTGCATTTCCGGATCATCGGCGACAACCAGCACAAGACCGCCGCGCACACCGGTGTAAGAAAGGGTGAAGAGCGGGTCTGCTGCAACATTGACTCCGACGTGCTTCATGGTACAAAGAGCACGGCCGCCGCCAAATGAAGCTCCGATAGCGACTTCAAGAGCAACCTTTTCATTGGGGGCCCACGACGAGTTTATCTCTTTGTACTGGAGCGTATTTTCGAGTATTTCAGTGGAGGGCGTGCCGGGATAGGCACACGCGACGAGGCAGCCAGCTTCATAGGCACCACGAGCAATGGCTTCGTTGCCGGAGAAAATTGTTTTCTTCACAGTAGTATATCCTT
>CAIRND010000327.1 GCA_903879825.1 uncultured Geobacteraceae bacterium | reverse complement strand
GTACCATCGGCACAAAGCTTGGCAATAGCAGCCTCGATATCAGTAACTTCGTAGGCGATGTGGTGGATACCAACACCATTTTTTTCAATAAACTTGGCGACCGGGCTGTCTTCAGAAGTTGGCTCCAGCAATTCGATCATGGATTCGCCAACCTGCAGCATAGCAACCCGCACCTTTTGCGCGGCAACCTCTTCAATGCCGGCGAAAGCCATACCAAGGTTGTCACGATAAAACGGGATGGATTCGTCAAGGGAGAGAACGGCGATACCGATGTGATTAATTTTAGTTAGCATTTTATTTACCTTTCAGATCTCACCACAGAGTCACAGAGCACACTGAGAAATTCATAGAACGAAGCGCCTGATTCCATCTTTTAAAAGACGGCAATTGAAATTTATAAGCAAGCCCGTAGATATCCCCGTTAATTTAAGATAGGTCAGTATTTGAGCTTCATGAATAGGATGCAGCATGTCTACACTCTTTAGCTCAACAATTACTTTTTTTTCGACAAGGAGATCAAGCCGGCAGCAACTTTCAAGAGTAATTTCTTTATAAACAAGCTTAATTTCCTTCTGTCGTTCAAAAAACATATTCCGTTCTGTAAACTCATAGGACATACATGTTTCATATACTGACTCGATTAAACCAGGCCCTAAGTTTCTATGAACCTCAATAGCTACCTCGATAATCCGGCCTGTCAACTCGCCATTAGGATACATTTCAGTTCTCTGTGTTCTCAGTGACTCTGTGGTGAGACGATAGTTTTTTAAATTACAACACTACAGTTTCCGAATGCTTTCCGAATACGACTCTAAAGACGTCTGCTATTTCACCCAATGTTGCATAGGTGTTGACCGCTGCCAGAATGTGCGGCATCAGGTTATCTGTGCTTCGTGCCGCGGTCTCAAGTGTTGCCAGTGCCGCTGCTACTGCTGCGTTATCGCGCCCTGCCTTCATGGTTGCCAGCGATGCTTTCTGGGAAATCTCCACCTCTTCTTTTACCCGTAACAGGCCGGTAGGCGCTGCTTCCTTGACGGTAAACTTGTTGACGCCAACGATGATCAGCTGATCTTTTTCGATAGCTTTCTGGTAGGCGTAAGCCGAATCCTGAATCTCTTTCTGCTGGAAACCGCGCGATATTGCTTCTACTGCACCACCCAGCTTGTCGATTTTTTCGATATACGCCAGTGCCTCTTTCTCTATCTGATCGGTCAGTGACTCTACCAGAAACGAACCGGCCAGTGGATCAATGCTGTCTGCAGCGCCTGATTCATAGGCGATGACCTGCTGAGTACGCAGGGCAATACGGACCGAATCCTCTGTCGGCAGTGCCAGTGCTTCGTCGCGGGAGTTGGTGTGCAGTGACTGAGTGCCGCCTAAGACCGCCGACAGGGCCTGGATGGTAACACGCATGATGTTGTTGTCCGGCTGCTGTGCCGTCAGAGTGCAGCCAGCGGTCTGGGTGTGAAAACGGAGCATCTGTGATTTTGGATCTTTGGCACCAAAGCGCTCCTTCATAATTTTACCCCAGATACGGCGGGCGGCGCGGAACTTGGCAACCTCTTCAAAGAGGTTATTGTGGGCATTGAAAAAGAAGGCCAGGCGCGGGGCGAATTCATCCACTTCCAAACCGACTTTAATTGCTGCTTCCACATAGGCAATGCCGTCTGCCAGAGTAAAGGCAACTTCCTGCACCGCACTGGAACCGGCCTCGCGGATATGATAGCCGGAGATGGAGATGGTGTTCCACTTGGGTACATTGTCTTTACAGTAGGCAAAGATATCGGTGATGATTCTCATGGATTCTTTGGGTGGATAGATGTAGGTGCCTCTGGCCATATATTCTTTGAGGATATCGTTCTGAATGGTGCCGGAAATTTTATCGGCGGACACGCCCTGTTTTTCAGCCACGGCGATATACATACAGAGCAGAATGGCGGCGGTGGAATTGATCGTCATTGACGTGGAAACTTTATCGAGCGGAATACCGTCAAAAAGGATTTCCATATCAGCCAGTGAGTCGATCGCCACACCAACCTTACCTACCTCGCCAAGACTCATACCAGCGTCGGAGTCATAGCCCATCTGGGTCGGAAGGTCAAAAGCGATAGAAAGACCGGTCTGCCCGGCGGAGAGGAGATATTTGTAGCGTTCGTTGGATTCTTTGGCTGTACCAAAACCGGCGTACTGGCGCATGGTCCAGAAACGGCCACGATACATGGTCGGCTGCACACCACGGGTATACGGATACTCGCCCGGAAGGCCCAGCTGTTCTTCATAACCGGGGTAATCGAATCCGGGGGTAAAGCAGCGCTCCATCTCGAGGTTGGAGGAGGTCAGAAACGGATCCATCCGTTCAGGTGACTTGGCGATACTTTTGGCAACTTTTTCATTCCATTTCTGTTTACTATCGTCGATGCTCATATCTAACCCCTTTTATAAAATTGTATTCAACC
>CAIRND010000326.1 GCA_903879825.1 uncultured Geobacteraceae bacterium | reverse complement strand
GGCTTAAAGGCAGATTTTTCGCTGGTGCAGGAGGAGGATGTCTTTCAAGCGGCGCTTTATGTTGATGGTCGTTTTATTCCCGGTCCGGCCATCCCTATGCCACTTGACCCAGCCAAAGGGAACGTTACCCACTGGATGGGTAACCGACCAAGCGTTGGTTTAACGGCAGAGGAAGCGGAAAAAATATTTAAAGAGGTAAAATTGGAAAACAGTGTACTCGAACACCGTAAGATAATAAACTCATGATTATAGGGTTAACTGTTAGTTAAATAAACAGTTAGACCCCCGATAATTACTCCACGGAGGTCTAACTGCAGCGTTGCATGTAAATTTTATCAGCCAATAGCAGCGTTCAGATCTTTCAATAAACACTCAACATCCAGGCCATGAGCCCGAGACCCCTGTTCAAGACTTTCATTCTGGGCACCCATACAACCTACGCAACCAAGGTTATGTTTCTGAAGAACTTTAACCGACTCAGGGTAGGTACGCATCAACTCAAAAAAAGTCATATCTTTTGTTATTTCTGCCATCACAAACTCCTTTTAAAACCGTCTGAATTTCTATTCGTATTTTATATCAATAACTTCATATTCCTTGGTGCCCGAAGGTACTATTACCCTGACTGAATCGTCAAGTTTGTGGCCGATCAGTGCTTTTCCAACAGGTGACGTACAGGATATCTTGCTCAATTTTATATCAGCTTCATCCTCACCGACAATTTTGTAGGTAACCTCTTCTTCCGATGCCGTGTCGTACACAGTTACTGTACAGCCAAAGACAACTTTATCAGGTTTTAAGCCCGAAAGATCGATAACATGCGCACGAGCTAATTTACCGTTAATTTCCTGAATGCGCCCCTCAATAAAACCCTGACGATTTTTGGCTGCATCATATTCGGCATTTTCTGATAAATCGCCATGATCACGAGCTTCAGAAATATCCTGTATAACCTTGGGACGTTCCTCACGGACAAGTCGCTTTAATTCTTCCTGCAGTGATTCAAAGCTCTCTTTTGTTAATGGTATTGAATGGGACATCGAGTGGTCTGCTCCTAAATAAAGTTATTCAATTAAGATAATCCTGAATCGGTTTGACGCCAAGTTCCTGTGTTTTCAACAATACAATGCTGTCGGCAACCGCTTTAGCACCAGCAACGGTTGTATAATACGCAAGACCATGCATCAAAGATTCTCTTCTGATGGAGAAAGAATCGGCCACAGCCTGAGCCCCATGAGTGGTGTTAAGCACAAGCTGAACTTCTCCATTTTTAATGGCATCAACAATATGCGGACGTCCCTCAAGTACCTTGTTAACGCGCCGAACAGGAATTCCTTTATCTTCAAGAAACTGCGCGGTCCCGCCAGTTGCCAAAATACCGAAACCGGCTTTATACAGTTTTTCGGCAGCGCTGACAACATGTTTCTTATCTGCATCACGCACACTTATAAAGACATTTCCCGACAGCGGCAGTTTTACGTTTGCCCCCAACTGAGATTTTGCAAAAGCCTCGGCAAAGGTTGCACCGATTCCCATTACCTCACCGGTTGATTTCATCTCCGGCCCCAGTAACGTATCAACGCCCGGGAACTTTACAAAGGGAAAGACCGCTTCTTTCACTGAAATATGCGTCGGAATAATATCGCTGACAATTCCCAGTTCTTTCAGAGTTTTTCCAGCCATAACGCGGGCAGCGATCTTGGCAAGCGGGCGACCAGTTGCCTTGGAAACAAAGGGCGATGTACGGGAGGCACGGGGATTTACCTCCAGTATATAGACATCAGAACCTTTTACTGCATACTGTACATTCATCAAACCAATTACGTTCAGCTCAAGCGCCATCAAAACTGTCTGTCGGCGGATCTCAGCAACGATTTCCGGACTGATCGAATATGGTGGCAGACTACAGGCTGAATCACCCGAATGAATTCCGGCTTCCTCAATATGCTCCATGATGCCGCCAATAACCACATCGGTTCCATCACACAGAGCATCAACATCAACTTCTATAGCCTCATCAAGGAAACTATCGATCAGAATTGGATGCTCTGGAGATATCAATACGGCAGTTTTCATATAGCGTAGCAGGTTTTCATCGTCATAGACTATTTCCATAGCTCGGCCACCGAGAACATACGAAGGGCGGACGACAACCGGATAACCGATGCGCTCAACAACTTTTAGTGCTTCTTCAAAAGAACGTGCGGTACCGTTTTCCGGTTGGAGAAGACCCAATTTATGAAGCATT
>CAIRND010000325.1 GCA_903879825.1 uncultured Geobacteraceae bacterium | reverse complement strand
CTAGCCGGAGCAAGGAGATTTCGGCACGAATGCCGTCTTTAAAAGAACGAGTCTTTTACTATGTATTTTAATAAAGTGCAACAGGTTTTTTATGATTACGACTGGTAACCAGGTATTTTCTCACCAGTTCTTCGGGATGATAGGATAACTTGGCGCTACGAAGTCCCATATTGCCGAGATCCTGTTCCCGATTGAGGTATCGGCATTCCTGAAACAGCAGTCGTGCAAACTCTCTGTTTACCAGCTGATACAACCCCTCGGAAAACAGATCGGCTTTCTCGAAATGGCATACTGCTGTATCCTGATTGAGGCGTTCACCAAGGGCAAAAGCGACAACACGCTGGTTCACACGTATAACAACGCCCTCAAGGCCAAGATTTTCGGCGCTCTGCAACGCCTCGGATGCCGCTTCTACCTCCATACGCATCGATCCTTCCGCTTCGCTTCGTGAATTCAGCAGCCACGTGTCCAGCAGATCCAGGCAGCCATCAAGATGATCTCTTGAATAGATATGCACCGAGTAATCATGACGATTAGTAAAGTAACTGATTCTGTTCTTCTTCTTATGAAAGTGGCTTCCCGGTAATGTTGCCAGCACTTCACGAACATAGAGATAGTCGAAAGAATCACGCAGTTCGGTCATCTGCAGGGTTTCCGCGGTCAGGTATTTGGCGGCAAACTGGTCATCTGCGCCATACAGGTCCAAGCCATCGGTAAACAAAATATCAAGTGCGTGTGCAATATTTCCGCACAGTGGCGGCAGGAAGTAACCGCTTTTGTCATATCCTTTTCCCCGTAAGACAATCGAATCCGCAACGAGTGTCAGTCGATATTCGTGCGCGTTTCTAAACAGGTAGAGTCCGGCAAAAGTCAGCTCTGAAACGCGCGGTTGAATGTCAGCACATAAACGGTCAAGTAGTGGCTTGTCTGCCAGAGCAAGTGGCCGTGAAGCAGGATACGGAGGAATTTCCATTTGAGTTCTCCGTTAATTGTTGTAATATCTCGCGCCGATCATCCTATCAGAAAAATTATCATGGAGGAAATTGTAATGGCTATTGCTATGAAGATTGCCAGTCAAATATCCAAATCGTCCTGGATTCGCAGGATGTTCGAAGAGGGCGAACGCCTGCGGCAGGAATTCGGTGCCGACAAAATATATGATTTTACGCTCGGCAACCCTGATGTGGAACCTCCGGAAGCCTTTAATCAACAGCTACTTGAGTTGGCGCGGAACCCGCTGCCGGGAATGCACCGCTATATGAATAACGCCGGATATGCGGAAACACGAGCAGCTGTTGCGGGAAAAATATCGAGAGATTCTGGAGTTGCTGTCCCGGCCGATAATATTATTATGACGTGCGGCGCTGGTGGTGCCCTTAATGTCGTGCTCAAAACTATTCTCAATCCGGGGGAGGAGGTCATAATACTTGCTCCCTACTTTGTTGAATATAAATTCTATATTGATAATCATGGTGGTGTTCCGGTTGAAGTCTGGACGAATCGTGACACATTTCAACTTGATATTGAGGCTATAGAAAAAGCGATTACCACCAAGACCCGCGCTATTATAACCTGTTCCCCCAACAATCCGACGGGAGTTATTTATCCGGCGGAGAGCTTGAAAAGGCTTGGGGATATTTTAAAAACGATACACGATCGTACCGGTCACCTGATCTACGTAATTTCAGATGAACCGTATGCCCGCATCTCTTTTGACGGTCAACATGTTCCGAATATCTTCCCGCTGGTGGAAAGCTCCATTATTGTCACGTCACACAGTAAAGATCTGGCTCTGCCGGGTGAACGGATCGGTTATCTGGCTGCTAATCCTCGCATGGCAACCGCTGGCCAGTTTATGGAAGGTGCCATTTTTAGCAACAGGGTACTCGGCTTTGTCAATGCGCCGGCGCTGATGCAACGATTGGTGGCCAATCTGCAGGATGAATCGGT
>CAIRND010000324.1 GCA_903879825.1 uncultured Geobacteraceae bacterium | reverse complement strand
GGGTGGCACCGTTCAGGCGGTTCACCATCAGGCACATACAATTAAAGGTATGGCAGCCAATTTATGCACGCCTGCATTACGGGCAATAGCTTTAAAAATCGAAATGGCTGCAAAAGAGGGTGATTTGAAATCCTCATGTGGTTTATTGCCGGAACTGGAGCAGACAGCACAGTCTACGATCAGTGCGATCAATCGGTGGATTCAGAGTTGCTGACTTTACCGCTCCTCTCATCAGTGTTGAGCTTTATTTTAGGAGCGTTCTGCATCTTTCTTGTTTTTTGCCTCCGTCGCTATCTGCAAAATATGAGAACCCCTATTGACGTTGTCACACCAGTCGATCAAGCCAATAGTGCGTTACAGAGTAAGATTGATCAACTGAACCATCGGTTTTTACTTGCGACCGATTCGGCCGGAATCGGATTGTGGGATTTTCTTGTGCCGGAAAATCGACTTGTGTGGGATCGGTGGATGTATGCCATGCACGGCGTGTGTGAGGAGGACTTCTCCGGGGCATATCAGGCATGGTTGAATGGTTTGCACCCGGATGACAAATTGTGCACCGAGTTGGCATTTAACCAGGCGTTGCGAGGTGAAAAAGAGTTCAACACTGAATTCAGGGTCGTGTGGCCTACCGGAGATGTGCGTTATATTAAGTCCAATGCACTGGTGTTGCGCGATGCAGGCGGTAATCCGCTCCGGATGATCGGTCTCGATTATGATGTGACCAAGCATAGAGTCGTTGAAGAAGAGCTGCGGAGGAGCAAGAACCAGATTACTCAGTTACTCCAGACTACCGATCAGGGCATTTACGGCATTAATCTGACGGGATGTTGCACGTTCATCAATAGGGCAGGATTGAATTTACTTGGCTATCAGCTTGAAGATTGTCTCGGCA
Source organism: uncultured Geobacteraceae bacterium (assembly GCA_903879825.1). GTDB lineage: Bacteria > Desulfobacterota > Desulfuromonadia > Geobacterales > Pseudopelobacteraceae > JACRCG01. Next base: position 1,172 of record CAIRND010000324.1, on the reverse strand, counting down.
AGAATATGCACGACCTCATTCATCACAGCTACTCGACCGGCGAGCCGTATCCGGTTAAAGATTGTCCGATTTTTCGTGCAAAGTTCGATGGAGTAGGGAGTCGGGTAGACAGTGAGGTGTTGTGGCGCAGAAACGGAACCTCCTTTTCCGCAGAATACTCGTCATATCCAATCGTTGAAAACGACGGCATAAGTGGGGCCGTTGTTACTTTTTCTGACATAACCATACGGAAGAGAGCCGAGGAGTTGATGCATGAACAGGCCGTGAGTCTGGAACATGAGGTGGCACAGCGGCAGCAGAGTCAGGAAGCTCTGGCGGTTAAACAGGTTCAGCTCCAGGCTCTGAACGAGACGCTTGAAGAGCGGGTTGCCGATGAGGTTCTTAAAAACCGCGGAAAAGACATCGTCCTGCTCCACCAGGATAAACTGGCATCCATTGGAAAGCTCGCCGCCGGAGTCGCACACGAGATCAATAATCCCATGGGCTTCATCATGAGCAATCTGAGGACACTTGACAAGTACACTGCTTTGGAACGGCACTATCTGCAAACTTTGGAAGATGTTGTGAAAAGCTGCTGCTCCGAAGAACAGCGTGATCAGCTTGCAGACGAGCGCACACGGCTCGACCTTCCGTTTATTCTTGAAGAAATTTCACCCATGATTTCTGAATCACTTGATGGTGCCGAGCGGGTAAAGCGGATTGTACTTGATCTTAAGGATTTTGCCCGTATCGATGAGGATAGCCTGAAGGAAACTGATCTGAATCAATGTGTTCAGAGTACCGCTAACATAGTCAACAACGAAATAAGGTATGTAGCTATTCTCGATTTGCAGCTGGGCAGCATTCCTTCGATAATTTGCAATCCTCAGCAGATTAATCAGGTGATCGCTAATCTGCTGGTGAATGCAGCTCATGCCATTGAAGTGCATGGTAAAATCACTGTTAATACCTCGCATCAGGAAGGTTTTGTGCTGTTGACTGTCACCGATACGGGACATGGTATCCCACCGGAAATATGCACACGGATTTTTGATCCCTTTTTTACCACCAAGGACGTTGGCAAAGGGACCGGTCTGGGGCTGAGTATCAGCTATGACATTATCAAGAAACATGGCGGTACTATTTCTGTTGAAAGCACACAGGGCGCGGGAGCGATCTTCATGGTCAGGTTG
>CAIRND010000323.1 GCA_903879825.1 uncultured Geobacteraceae bacterium | reverse complement strand
TTTGTACCGGTTGTCGTCGTCACCCCTGAAGTTGTTGACCAGTAAATGTTGTATGAAATCGCGCCGCTTACGGCGGTCCAGCTCAGGGCGGTCTGTCCTGCGTCTGCGGTTGCAGTGACAGCTGCGGGCGCTGTTAAGTCAACCGGGGTCACTCCCGTACCGGTGAATGTAAGCGGCCAGTTTGGTGTGGACGGATCGTTTGAGGATACCGTCAGTGTGGCACTCTTGTCACCGAGAGTGGCGGGGGTAAAAGTAACCGTAACGGTGCAGCTTGCACCTGAATTCAGCAGTTTCGGGAAACTGCTGCCACAGGGAGTACTGCCGCCGCTCAGGTTGAGGGTGAAGTTCGAATTAGCCGTCAGGGTAATGTCGGCAAGAGAGAGCCAGTCGGAACCGGTGTTGCTGACGGTGACGGTCTGAGGGCTCGTCGCACCGGCCACCCGTGAGCCGGCATCTACCGGCGAGGCTGGTGTGACATTAATTGCCGGCAGTAAGGCATACTTGTTCTTGAGGTAGTTTTCTACAGTAGTCCGATCGCCATCAGAAAGTGAGGCGTTGTAGACGATCACCTCGGCGATGTCGCCGTTAAACTGACGGGGATACGCCTCCTGGGATTTGCTGCCAACCGCGAACCAGTTGGGCTCAATCAGATCTGAAGCGCCGAGGCTGCCGGTAAGAGGGTTCCCGCCGTTCAGGTAGGTTGTGCCGGTAGTTGCTTCGGTGATGCCTGTCAAAACCTGATAATTGCCGGTGGTCAACTGCTGGGTCGCACCGGAAAAGCCGATAGTGTACTGGTTAGTAGTGGTGTTGTTCTGCTGTATCACAAAATTGGCACTGCCGGTATGGCTGTAATCGATGATATCGGCATATGCATTCTGGGTTGTTCCCGGTTTTACCACCACGAAGGTGGAGTATTGTTTGATGCCGTTCAACAGATTGACGGCGGATGTCGTCTGGAGATAATCGTCAACTCCGTCAAATCTGATGGCCGGCTTGCCGTTCACGGCATTGGCCACCAGGAGCGGTTGCTTGCCAGCCCCCGCCTGGACGATGTTGAAGCCGTTGCCGCTCTGATCGTTCCACTGGCTGACTGTGGAGCCATCCAGGGTCACACCGGCATCGGCCTTGAGCCAACTGCGCAAATTTGCCGTCGGTATCGCAACACCCGTCCCGCTCAACGCCGCATCAAGTGCTGGTGTGTAAAGGGAGTTGCTGACAACATGAAGGCTTGCCGTCTTTGGGCCTGCCAATGTCGGGTTAAAGGTTACGCTGACCGTGCAGCTCGAACCTGCGGCAAGGATCGGTGCCAGGGATGAACAGGGGTTTGATCCGCCAGTCGCAACAGTGAATTGAGTTGTATCAGTACCTGTAATCAAGATAGCGCTTACCGCAACGGCGGCAGAACCTCCGTTACTTATGGTAAAAACGGCAGGTGCCGACTGTGTACCTGTCGTGGTTGCAGTAAAGGTGCTTGTTGCAGGGGAAAGAGTCAAGGAGCCTAAAGATCCGGACTGTCCCGAACGTACGGGCCAAATATATTCGTTGAAGCTCTTGCCTTCGTTCATTAAGCCATAGTTCACATAGCTCATGTTCACGGCCCGAGCGGCATTGGTACCGAAGTCCCAGGTAGTACCGGTCCAATATATGTTAGGCTGGACGGAATTGAAGCCCGCCGCATTAAGTGTGTCGTAATGATAACCGGAATCTACGAATATCAAAAGTTCATCAACAGTCGGCACGTGCCAATCACCTGCCGCAGTGCCGTCAGTCAGGCCGCACTGGCCGCTGGCAAGGGTATTTGCTGAGGAAATGCCGATGTCCCAGCTTTGGACACCAAAACAGTTGGCGTTTTTAAGCCATACTAGTTTACTGACAGTGTCATACATTGTGCCGTTTTGGAGATCGAGAAACCGTGGAACCGTTATCGAGTTAGTAACCTGGGGCGCCGCATTGTAGGAGGCATCGCCCGCCTGATCAGCACTGATGGTACAGGTACCAGCGGCCACACCGGTGACAGTACCGCCGGCGACTGTGCAAATATCGGGAGTGGTGGAGGCATAACTTACCGCAAGGCCAGAGGAAGCAAGCGCTGAAACAGTGCCTGTTCCGCCAACAACAACCGTCGGCGCTGCACCAAAGCTCAGCGTCTGGTTTGTCTTGCTGCTGGTAGCTGTGCATACACTGTTGCTGCCTGCGTTATAAATTGCCTGTATTTCAGGTGAAGCAAGGGCGCGGCTATATATCTGTACTTCATCAACCAACCCCTGCCAACGGTTAGTCATCGTTGTGGGCCACTTGCCGATGATCAAACCATTTGACGTAAGTACAGTATTAATTATGGTTGTTGCCTTGGTACCATCTAAAGCACCATTC
>CAIRND010000322.1 GCA_903879825.1 uncultured Geobacteraceae bacterium | reverse complement strand
GGATTATCCTAAATCCGGCATTTGATCACGCAACGCCGCAACGAACGCAACGAAAAACAGAGACTTATACCGAATTAGTGATTAACCAATCGGGTACACCTGGATAATAACTTAAGCTATTGATTTCATACGTTGCGTCGTTGCGTCGTTGCGTGAAACTGCTTTTCTTAGGATTAAATATCTGCATGATTCTTTGCCGGATCGGGATCACCATGTGTTACATCCCGCCAGACGGTTATGAGGATTGCAAAAAGGACCGGTCCCAGGATAAGGCCGAGAACTCCCAGTGCAATTACTCCGCAGATAGCTCCGAGTACAATAGCCGGGATAGGGATATTGCTCTTTGCTCCTATGGCAAGCGGGCGTATGGCGTTATCGGCAAGGCCCACAAAAATAAGACACCAGAGTGCCAGCATAAGCGCTTTAAAATATGCACCGTTGATAGCGACGAGAGCAGCAAGCGGTACCCAGATGATAGCAGTACCGATAACCGGTACGAGCGCAGCAAGAGCCGTCAGTGCGCCACACAGAACCGGGGCCGGAACTTCGGCGACAAAATAGCCAAGGCCGGCGGTTGCACCCTGGGCAAGACAAGTGAAGATTGTTCCGACCGTCACAGCTGTCGTCGTCGCACGAATTTCCGAACAATAGCGGCGCGCCCTGTCCTGGTTGGTTACGAACCGGGTAATGAGAGAAGAGGTTACCTGTTCACCGTCACGGTAGATGAAAAAAAGTATGAATAACGCTACGGCGAGGGTGAACAAAAGTTCCCCAAGATTTCTTGCGGTATTTGTGGTCAGATCGAAAAAATATTGTGAGGCTCCGCCAACCAGTTTTGCCCCAAAACCGGGAACGTCAATACCGAACCGTTCTCCCTGGGTAACGATGGTGCTTACGAATGGGAAATGGCTTATGGTGGTGGCACCGGTTGTGGTAAAAGCCAGGACAAGCCGTTCACCCTCCGTGTACCAGTCAACGGCATTTTCAACTACCATGGCGATCATGGCTGCAATCGGCAGAATGAAGCAGACCGTAATGGCGAGAACCATTAATGAGGCGGCTCTGTCGGGGTGAGCTGGAAACTTTTTGACCAGTCGGGCGTGGTGTGGATGTGTTGCAACGCCGATAATAAGTGCCCAGGCCAGGGGTTTGGCGATTGGAACGGCCAGCAGGGCGAACAACCAGAGTGCCGTTGCCGTTGCAAGTGCCGCCATTATGCTTATGTATGTTTTTTTATCCACGCATCACACCTTTTCGATCAGGAAATTTCTGTCTCAAATCCTGAAGGTTCCTCGTCATCGATAGCAGGTCTGTGCTCCAGTTCTGCAATAACCTGGGCACCTAACAGCAGGATTATTGCTACAACCTCAATAAAGATAAGGGCCACCACTGTTATGGTGATTGAGCCATAAATAACATTTACCATGGACGCCACAGAATAATACCAGACCAACATCCGCCGGGTAATTTCCCATAAGACCGCTGCGGTTATCCCGCCGATAAGGGCATGGCGAATCTTGACCCGCACCACCGGCATCACCAGATAGATGGATGTGAACATCAGCATTTCGCCAAGCAGTCCCAAAATGTAGAGCGCTATCCAGGTGGCGCTCCCCGGGATTAAAATCCAACCGAAAACGGTCACGTGGCTGCTCTCAAATGTTTCTATTGCACCCACAATAACGGACACCAGCAGTATTCCCAGACCCATGGCAACGATGTACACATAGGGAATTATGGCGGAGACGAGAAAGTTTCGTCGCTGAATTCTGACCCGCTGAATAAAAATTACCGACATGGCATTTTCAAGCATAGAAAAGGCAGTGGAACTAAAAAACAACATGCCAATAAAACCAACAAAACCAACTGCTGTGCGGTGTTCAAGGAAGGCCTGTGTCTGTTCTGTTAGTGTTGCGGAATAACCGGGGATTACCATTTCCAGATACGTTGACAAGGTGAGAATCAGCTGTTTTTCTTCGATGAATTGAGTCAGCACAATCAAGGCGATAATTGACAACGGCACAATTGATAGCAGAGTGTAATAGGCAACCGCGCCAGATAACAGTAACCCCTGATTGCGCATGAATCCTCGTACTACCCGCAGCAGGAAGCCGAAAATGCGATCAAATAGCCGTTTATTTCTGTTTTTTTCCATCAGACCACGATCCTTAACTCCGCGCCATCTTGATTGTTATGTGCAGTTAGTCTTCCTCCCATGTTTTTCTCAATGATGGTTTTTGACATAAATAGCCCGATGCCTGTTCCTTTCTCCAGATCCTTGGTAGTGAAATAGGGGTCAAATATCTTGCCAATAATCTCGTCCGCAATTCCTCCGGCGTTGTCGGCAATTGTGAGAACAACGTGGTCACCCTCGATAAACAATTTCAAGGAAATTCTGGCGTCAGTGCCCTTATGTTCAACCAGGGCATCTCGGGAATTCATAAGGATATTTATCAAAACCTGTGAATATTCATTTGGATAACCACTGATCATCGGGGTACCTTCCACCTGAAAATCAATGGTGATCTGCTGCTCCTGAAAACTCATTTCCAGGAGAGTGAGGGCCTGCTTGACTATATGTTTTACATCAAAACTGATTTTTTCCTTGTCGGATCGGAAGAACGTTCTGAAGTCATCAATGGTTCGCGACATTTGCTGGATCAGGCTCATGCTCCTTTCGGTATTCTCTTTATAAAACGTATGTCCGAATTCAGGAGTGTCATAAAAGAGAGGTAACTGCTGAGTCAGAAGAGCAAGCGTGTTGAGAGGCTGGCGCCATTGATGGGCAATATTATTGATCATCTCACCCATAATAGCCCGGCGATCCTGCAGAATAAGCATCTGATCCTTATCACGCAGAGCTTCCACGTTCTGAGTAATGCGCTCCTCCAGAAAAGCATTTATATTTTCCAGCTCCAAACGCTTTCCTGAAAGTGCCGCTTCAGTAAATTTGCGCTCGGTAATATCAATCAGTGCGAGCCGGAACTCCTGCCCTGAAGCGGTTGCCATTGCCTGGATTTGCATAATGACCGGGGGTTTGCCTTTGTTCAGTAGTGTTACTTCACACGACGTTTTGACTGGACTGATAAGAACTGTGTCGAGGAAGTGGGTAAAGGTCTGACGGTCAGTGACGGAGATGAACTGCCCAAAGCTCCGGCCGATCAACCGGGAACGAACCCCCCCTATGATACTGGCGCCCGCCAGGTTTACCGCGCTGATTGCCCTGCTACTATCCAGAGTAATATAGCCGATCGGGGCGAAATCATAGAGGTCGGTAAACTTTGTCAGGATAGTCTCCATCTCGTCTCGCGCCTGTCGAAGTTCCGTGTTCTGCATCTCCAATTCGATCTGGTGTATCTGCAGTTCATGAAGCAGTCGCTCTGTTTCCGGCTCTGCCAGGACCGGTTGCTTCATATCAGAGGGGCTTTTCATATGTTCTTCCGCGCGATGGCGCAATGTGGACGCGATGAATGGTGTTTTATCGTTATGTGTTTCCATTGAGCATCCTTTTTGTTGCGACTCACCCGGATTACTTCCCCATCACCTTCTCAATCTGACCATACTTCTTCTGGGCTTTCCCGGCGACCTTTTCGCCGATACCTTCAACTTCCATCTTTGGATCATTGCGTATAATCCCGGAAATCTCTTTAATCTTGCCCTTCAATTCGTGAAAAGCTCCTTCGAACTGGTCCTTCGTACTTGATTTCATAATCTTCTCCTTAGCGGCAAATCCTTTGCTCTGATTCTGAATAACCCGTTTCCGGGCGCTCGTTCATATGCTCGTGGTATTAAAAAAACCAGGGGGTCGTGGGAGGAACACTCGCCCCTGGTACATACAGCATACGAACAGTATACAACTTGCATGCCAGATCAATATGTGGGGAAGTTATGGTTCAAGAAGCTGACTGAAAGGGGATGAAAACGGGAAGATCGTGTGCAGGGTTCACAGAAAGCCGTTACGGAATCCGTCATAATTAACATTGCTGTCATATATGATGGCGGTGACGCGCTCATACCAGAAGTGGAGCATGTATGTTGTCAGTCGTATGAGACTTGGCGCTGTTTATGCTTTACGTGAACGAGATACTTCAAAAGTTTAATTTATAATCTGAATAG
>CAIRND010000321.1 GCA_903879825.1 uncultured Geobacteraceae bacterium | reverse complement strand
CAAGGCAATTAATTTCGGTATAATCTACGGACAGGGAGCCTTCTCCCTCGCCAAGCAGCTTGGTGTTGCCCGGAAAACCGCTGAAGATTTCATCTCTGCATATAAAGAACGCCATAATGGCGCGATCGAGTTTCTTGATTCCTGTATTAAAGAGGCTGAGGAGCACGGCTGCGTACGGACGATGCTCGGCAGACGCCTGCCGATTCCGGACATCCAAAGCAGCAACGGCAACGTGCTGGCCTTTGCCCGTCGTAATGCCATAAACTATCCCATCCAGGGATCGGCGGCCGATATTATTAAATGCGCCATGATTCGGGTTGATTCCCGCATACGTGGAGAACAGCTTCACAGCCGTTTGATCATGCAGGTACATGACGAATTGGTTTTGGAGGTGCCGGAGGATGAATTACTGCGAGTGAAACTACTGGTGGACGAGGAAATGAGCCAAGCGGTTGAGACACGAGTTCCTCTTAAAGTGGATATCAGTTACGGCGCCAACTGGAGTGAAGCGCACTAAGCCAGGAAAGTGCATGGTTTCATCAGCCTTCAGGCTGTAACAGCCCGTCTCCTGCGGCGGGCTTTCTGTTTGCGAAGTTTTTCGATCCGCTTCATCTCCGCAGTAACAACTCCGGAGGCAGCTTCAATTCGCTCAAGCAACTCACGTCTGGCGAGAAAACGGTTCACCGACTGGCTCCGCTCACGCATGCAGGTGACTTGTATGCCGCTCGGCGTATGTTTTAACTGCACACAACTTGACGTTTTGTTGACATGTTGACCGCCGTTCCCGGATGAGCGTACGAAATTTTCCGCAAGGTCTTCTTCACGAACATTCAGTTCAGCCATTTTTTGACGGAGCCATCGGTTTTTTTCTTCACTTACTGCAAATTCAGGCATGCGATGACAGTCTCCGATTTCATTTTTCGGCACTATTCCTGATCAATGCCGAAGGTGTGATCAAACCTATACCACATGGTATTTTATTTAACAGAATATTTCCACCTGTTGCCTGATATGCCCCGCTATGCTATAAGCTCTGCAGAATGGCAAACCAGTACCATATTCAAAGGAGCAACGTGAGGACACCCCTTCTACAACGCATGTGGGTTACGTTTTCAATATACGTAATCGGATTTTACGCGTCATGCCTGAACAGGTTTATTATCAAGGGAAGTGGTAATATCCCACATTCCGGCCCTGTTCTGATAGCTTCAAATCACATATCAGCGTATGACACTATTTTTCTCCCCTGGGCTGTTATCAAATTCAATCCTCTCCAGATGCTCTGGGCACCAGCCAAAGAAGAACTATTTGAGAATTTTTTTCTGCGCCTGCTTTATTCCTCATGGGGTGCATTTCCCGTGAGACGTAAACGTGACGTCAGGGCTGGCCGTTTCTTAAATGACCTGCTGATCGACCAGAAAGTCATGCTGTTCCCAGAGGGTACGCGTCATAAAGATGGGCAACTTGGTCCTGGCAACCGGGGCGTTGGAAAAATAATTTTTGATACCCGCCCATCCGTCATCCCGACCGCTCTGACAGGACTAAACACGTGGAAGTTTCCTGACTTTCAGCGAAATGCTGCGGTTCTGTTCGGTGCTGCAATAGATTTCAGTGATCTGTTCCAACGGGAAGATTGTAAAGAGACGCACCTGCTGATCGTTGATCGAGTCATGCAGGCGATTGCACTTCTATTAACGGAACAAGGAGTTGATTGTGGGAGAAAGTAACAAGGAGACTGTCGATATTTTCTGCGATGGTGCCTGCAGCGGCAATCCGGGACCAGGTGGATATGGAGCGATTCTGCGCTATCGGGAAAGTGTCAAAGAGTTGAGCGGTGGTGCAAAAGATACTACCAATAATCGCATGGAAATGACCGCAGCGATAGAAGCGCTGCGCCAACTAAAGCGCCCCTGCAAAATATCAATCACAACGGACTCCCAATATCTGGTTAAAGGCATGACGGAATGGATTGAAGGATGGCAACGCAAAGGATGGCGCAACAGCAAGAAGGAACCGGTCCTCAATAAGGATCTGTGGGAACTGCTGCTTACCCTGACTCAACCACATGTGGTTCAATGGAAATGGGTAAAAGGGCATGCAGGGCATGTTGAAAATGAACGCTGCGACCAACTGGCTAGGGAGGGCATCCCCGGCTAAGAGCGATGTATCTGAGTTATTTGCCCACCGGCACCACACCTATAAGGCTAAATCCGTACTTAGGATGCTTTATTGCGTGTGTATTTGGAAATCGAGAAAAGATCCACCCCTGAAAGACAGGAGTGCCATGTTCGTATATCCTGACTTTTGCACCCGGATTAGCAAGTTCATTGGAAGAAGAAGTGATAGTGGTGCCTTCCATTGTAAACGAAGGAAGAAAGGCCACAACTGTTATGACAAGAGACGATGAAGGGATCGTGAATTGTGATCCGATGGGAATAAAATAAATATTTTCTGTCCCACGGGTTTTGTCAATCACGACAAGCTTGACAGCCTTCCAACGTTGCGCAACTTCAGCAGGAACGACAACCTGCTTTTCTTTTACTGACTGGTGTGAAGTATTTGGCGTACGTGTGTTCGACGGTATTCCAGTGGATTCTTGGCACGCGTTTAGAAACGATAACGAGAAGAAAATTGCTGTGGATATTCGTACTATTTGGGCAGAAATCAATAAGGCATCCGATAAATTAGTGGCGGAGAGACAGGGATTCGAACCCTGGATACCGGTTTCCCAGTATACTCGCTTAGCAGGCGAGCGCCTTCGACCTACTCGGCCATCTCTCCGTTTGTGTGCAGACAACTTCAGTTGCGGCGGGATGTGATACCTACCACGCTCCTCAAAAAAAATCAAGCCCAAAGAATCCGGAGAAGAATATTCTCTAAACCATCCTCTCCCATCGATCAACAATCCTCTGTGTATAAGGGAGCATTTTCGCGCCCGAAGTCACTGAGGATCCGCATCCTGTCCTCACTGCGATCCGTTTTTACAAGGAATGCTATTTCCCTTTTTTCAGATCAATCAAAATCAACTTGGCGACCGCTTTGAGTGTTTCAAAAACACCCTCGCCAGTTGTGGCACATGCCTCAAATTCCGGGACATTCGTGGGGTTTAACTCCCGGCGCAATTCCTCAACCGACAGAGCACCCGGAACGTCCCGTTTATTATACTGAATAATGTACGGGAGTTTGTCCAGGTCGTAACCCTGTTCACTAAGATTCAGCCTCAGGTTTTCAAGCGATTCAATATTAGCTTCTATTCGCTCTTCCTGCGAATCGGCGACAAAAATCACACCATCGACACCTTTTAAAATAAGT
>CAIRND010000320.1 GCA_903879825.1 uncultured Geobacteraceae bacterium | reverse complement strand
CGGTCGGATACCCATCAATCGCTTTTGCCCCCGATGGTTCTCCGTATGTGGTTTATCAGGACGTTGATAACGGCCACAAGATAACGGTTATGAAATTGGGCTCCACCTATACCATCACGTATAACGCCAATGGCAGCGGCGGGATTGTGCCGACCGATGCCAACAGGTATGCCACTGGCATGACGGTAACTGTTCCGAACAACAGCGGAACTCTGCTGAAGACCGGCTACACCTTCGCCGGTTGGAACAGCGCCGCCAACGGGAGCGGCACGGTTCAAGCCGCCGCTTCAACCTTCACCATGGGAACAGCAAACGCAAACCTGTATGCCCAGTGGACGATCAACAGCTATAGCGTCAGCTACACAGTAAATGGCGGCAGTACAGTACTCAGCCAGAGTGCAGTCTACAACACAACAGCAACCGAGCCGCTTGCACCAACCAAAACCGGTTCCACTTTTGCCGGTTGGTACAGCGACCGTGTCTTAGCTACGCCGTTTTCCTTTACCACGGCGATCACCGCAGACACTGCACTGTACGCAAAATGGACGATCACCATCCAGAACCAAACCATCACGTTCAATAATCCCGGCACCCTGACCTTTGGCACGAATCCAACTGTGACCGCTTCGGCAACATCATCCCTTGCGGTGAACTTTACCTCTTTAACAACTGGTGTCTGCACTATCACCAACACTGGCACTCTGACATTCATCGCCACCGGCATCTGCACTATAGCCGCAGACCAGGCCGGAGGTGTCAGCTACAACGCTGCAGCACAGATCCATCAGGACTTTACCGTACGCTACAGCACCACACCACCAAGTCTGTTCATTTCGGGACTCTCCGACGGTTCAGTCACCACCGAGACCACAGTGAATATAAGCGGTATCGTATCTGACCCGAATGGTATCAAATCAGTCACTGTCAACGGCACTGACGTGCAAGTGAACCGGGACGGCAGCTTTAGTTTTGCTGTGCAACTGGTGGGGGGTGCCAATTCTATAGTCGTTGTTGTCACCAGTAATGCCGGTATCAGCACAACGGACACCCGGAATGTGACTATGGACAGCACAGCGCCCAAACTGACGATTACCTATCCACCCGACAATGCCGCAGTTGCTAAAGAGATTACCGTAACCGGCAGTATTCAAGCCCTTTTAAGTACCGGTACAAGTACCTCTGACTTTACTGCCAAGGCTGTTGCTGCGGGCATCGATCCGACTCTGGTTGTAACCTACTCTGTTAACGGCTCGGATTCCAAGTCCGCCATTATTACGGGTGCGACCTATTCGTTTCACGTCAGCCTTGCTGACGGAATAAACACAATCAAGGTTTTCGCTGCCAATGGAGTTGGCCAAAAAGTTGAAGCAAAACGAACGGTTGATTGTCAGCAGGCTTTCTCTATTGCCATAAAAGACCCGGCTGCTGATATTCGTCTGTCACTTGGTTCCTATATTCTTTCCGGAACGGTAACAGAAAATGCAACTCCGGTAGTTGTTACCGTAACTGTTGATGGACAGAGTTTTACCCCTGAGGTTACCAACGGCGTGTTCCAGCAACAACTGAGTTTTTCTGAAGATAAAACCTATACCATACGCGTTGCCGGGGTTGACCAGAATGACAACAGCCTGACTGTGCAACGCAATATTATCCGTACTATGTCAAAGACGGCTTCGGGTACTGCTGCAAACTTCAATATAGTAGATGCCCTACTTGCTTTGCAGATGACAGTCGGAATAATCCAATCTGACAGAGATAAAATCATACATCTGGATGTGGCACCGATGATCAACGGAGTATCGCTTGGAGATGGAAAGGTTGATATTGAGGATGTTGTCGTAATTCTTCGTATGGCCGTAGGGTCTTTGTAGCCGTAATTTACCATTTAAACAAAAACGGAGTAATACTCATGAAAAAAATAAAAATAATTATTGGCATAGTAACAATGGTGGCCATTTATG
>CAIRND010000319.1 GCA_903879825.1 uncultured Geobacteraceae bacterium | reverse complement strand
GCTCGCATCTCAAACTGCCCGCACCCTTCCCAGACCTTTGTTATTGAAGCGCTGCGTTCACCCCAGTTCCTGACTCAGAAAGAAGAGAAATTCCAGGTTATGAAGGGTCGCGCCCTGAAAACCAAGCAAGTACTTAACAGCGGCAAGTACGGTACGGCCTGGGATTACTACCCGTTCAATTCCGGTTACTTTATGTGCCTGAAGCTGAAAAATGTCGATGCCGAAGTGCTGCGCATCCACCTGCTTGACAAGTACGGAGTCGGTGCCATTTCCATCAATAAAACCGATCTGCGCATCGCCTTTTCCTGCATTGCCGAGGAAAATATTCAGGAGCTGTTTGACATCATCTACCAGGGTGCTCAGGATTTAACCTGATCGACACTTTAATCTGGTGAATCTGTTGGAACGCGAAGGGCCCACATGTTGATGTGGGCCCTTTTTATAACCCAATATCTGTGAACCTCACCACAGAGTCACAGAGATCAATGAGAAAAGCTTTTTATATCCAACATATTTATAGTTGATACAATAATGCTTGGCTTTCACCTTTTGGGTGAACCCCGTATTTTAAATAACTCAATATTCTCTCTGTGTTCTCTGTGACTCTGTGGTTAAAGTGTCGTTTATAGGTAACTCAGGTTTTTTGATGCAGAGAGTACCGTTGTCCAGATCCACGGTTATTGTTCCCCCTTCAGCGACAGTCCCACCGATAATTGCCCGGGCCACGCGGGTTTCCAGCTCACGCTGCAGATAGCGTTTCAGTGGCCGTGCGCCGTAGACCGGATCATATCCTGCGTTGGCGATAAAGCTTAACGCATCTTCGCTAATTTCAAGTGTTATGCGCTGTTCTTTCAAGCGTTGCTTGAGCTGTTCCGCCAAAATGACCGCAATTTTCTTAACCTCATCAATATGTAATGGTTTGAACAGCACTATGTCATCGACGCGGTTTAAAAACTCGGGGCGGAAACAGGCTTTAAGCTCATTCATAACGTGCGCACGGGCATCTTCCCTGATATCGCCAGCCGCCGTTATTCCATCCAGCAGATGCGTTGAACCGATATTCGAGGTCATGATTATGACCGTGTTTTTAAAGCTGACCATGCGGCCATGACTATCGGTTACCCGGCCATCATCCAATATTTGCAGCAGAATATTGAAAACGTCATGGTGAGCCTTCTCAATTTCATCAAAAAGCAGTACGCAGTATGGTTTGCGTCTGACCGCTTCGGTGAGTTGTCCACCCTCTTCATAGCCGACATAACCGGGAGGGGCCCCGATCAAACGTGAAACGGCAAATTTTTCCATGTATTCCGACATGTCGATGCGTACCATGTTTTCTTCTGAATCGAAGAGCGCTTCGGCCAGAGTACGGGCCAGTTCGGTTTTGCCGACTCCGGTCGGGCCGAGGAATATAAAGGAACCGATCGGGCGCCGGGGATCCTTAATTCCGGAGCGGGCACGAAGGACCGCATCAGATACCAGCTGCACCGCTTCATCCTGCCCGATAACCCGCTGGTGCAAAATATCTTCCAGCCGCAGCAGTTTTTCACGTTCCCCCTCTACCAACCGCAGGACAGGAATTCCGGTCCAATGAGCCACGATTTCAGCAATCTCATCTTCCGTCACCTCTTCCCGCAGCAGCTTCTGACCGCCCTGCTTCTGGTTCAATGCGCTTTCCTCATTGCGTAAGGCGGTTTCAAGGCCGGGGAGTTCGGAATATTTAAGCCGTGATGCCTGTTCCAGATTGCTGGCTCGTTCGGCCTGCTCGATTTCCCGGCGGGTTTTTTCGATCTGCTCCCGCAGTCCCTGAACCCGCTGGATAGCAATTTTTTCAGAATCATAGCGGGCACGCATGGATCCGGCTTTTTCGCGGTCATCGGCCAACTCCTTACGCAGCGCCTCAAGGCGCTCAATGCTGGCTTTATCTTTCTCGGTTTTAAGTGCGACCTCTTCAATCTCCAACTGCATCACCCGGCGTGTCAAGGTATCAAGCTCCGATGGCAGAGAGTCAATTTCTGTCCTGAGCATGGCACATGCTTCATCCATCAGGTCAATTGCTTTGTCCGGCAGGAAGCGCTCTGTAATATAGCGATTCGAAAGAGTCGCTGCGGCCACCAGTGCATTGTCCTGAATTCTGACGCCGTGATGAACTTCAAAGCGCTCTTTGAGGCCGCGCAAGATTGAGATGGTATCCTCTACCGTAGGCTGCTCCACTAATACCGGCTGAAAACGGCGCTCGAGGGCTGCATCCTTCTCTATGTGCATCCGGTATTCATCTAGGGTCGTGGCGCCGATACAGTGCAATTCACCACGGGCCAGCATCGGTTTCAGCATGTTGCCCGCATCCATTGACCCTTCAGCTTTACCGGCGCCGACGATGGTATGCAGTTCATCGATAAACAGAATAATTCTTCCTTCAGCCTCCTTTATTTCATTCAGCACCGCTTTCAAGCGCTCCTCAAACTCACCGCGATACTTGGCGCCGGCAACCAGGGCTCCCATATCCAGAGCAAAAACGGTCTTGTCTTTTAAGCCCTCCGGCACATCCCCCCGTACAATACGCTGGGCCAGACCCTCAACAATGGCGGTCTTGCCGACTCCCGGCTCACCGATCAACACCGGATTGTTCTTGGTTTTACGGGATAACACCCGGATTACCCGGCGCACCTCATCATCTCGCCCGATAACCGGATCAAGCTTGTCGGTGCGTGCCATTTTGACCAGATCCCGGCCATATTTCTCCAACGCTTCATAGGTTGCCTCAGGGTTGGCACTCTGAACCCGTTGGCTGCCGCGCACTTCCGTCAATGTCTTCAGAAAATTTTCGTGGTTGACCCCGGCCTTTTTGAGAATCTGACCGGATGGTACCTTTTCTCCCTCCGCCAGTAGTGCCATAAACAGATGCTCAACCGAGACGTATTCATCTTTAAGCCGTTTGGCCTCATTTTCGGCAGCAACCATGATGCGTGACAGTCGCTGGGAAACGTAGATCTTCCCCTGCTCTGCGCCCGGACCGGAGACTCGCGGTATCCGGTCCAGTTCCGATAAGACCACATTTTTTACCATGTCCGGTCGTATATCCATCCGCTGCAGCAGGCGTGGCACCAGTCCGTCATGCTGATCCAGCAGTGCCCAGAGCAGATGTTCGCAATCCACCTCGACATGCCCGAAGGAAATTGCCTTATTTTGCGCTTCAGTAAAGGCTTCCTGTGATTTCAATGTCAGTTTGTTGAAGTCCATATAGTGCCTCTTTGATTTTGACATAGGATTCTACTACCATAGTACTTAACCACGGATGTGGAGGAAGTCAAGCCATTGAGAGAAGAGCAACAGGGAGGTTTCGGGTAGAAAATGACCTGATGATCTGCTATTAAGATCTGTAAAATTTATTCCATGGCGGATTCAAGTCTGAAGTGCAACAGCCAGTGGTGGTTTGGTGTAACACATCTCCACCCCGAATAACACCTCATGCGGTGACCTGAATCCTAATACTTTACGTGGTCTGTGATTTAGTCGTTCTACTGCCCACTGCACT